>JAQZDD010000219.1 GCA_028751055.1 Euryarchaeota archaeon Ods04
ACTGGCTCCACCTGCACGAGACGTTACTCTAACCGTGCCCTACCGCTCGTCGCGCTCAGGAGCCTGTCTTTCAGGTCGTCGACACTCTCGCGCGGCGGACGGACGACGAATACGACCTCATTGCCGTAGTCGGCGTCGAACTCGAATCCCTCGCTCTCGATGATACCGCGCGCAGTTCCTGAGTCGTCGTAGCCGACCTTGACGTGCACCGTCTCCTTGGGTACGGTCGTCTTCGTACCCGCGTCTTCGAGCGCGCCTTTCGTCGCGTCGGAGTACGCGCTCACAAGCCCGCCGTAGCCGAGCTTTGTCCCTCCGTAGTAACGCACGACGACTGCGATGACGTTCTCGACTTCCTCGCCCTGCAGGACGTTGAGGACGGGCTTTCCTGCAGAACCTGACGGCTCTCCGGCGTCGTCGTACCTCTCGCTCAGAGGCGCGTCGTCTGCGCCGACGCGGTAGGCGTATACGTGGTGTGTCGCGTCGGGGTGTTCGTCGCGCACCTCGTCGACGAACCTCTCCGCGTCGTCTTCGTCGGAGGCGCGCGAGACGTATCCTACGAACTCCGAACCACGTGTCTCGAAGGAAAAGACTCCGTCGTCGCCGACCGTCGTGAACCTCTCGTCGGTTTCGTCAGCCACGGCTCAGCCGTTGTGTCTCAGGTAGTCGCGCCAGCTACCTGACTCTATGACATCCTGTCCGTTCGTGGACTCGTTGTAGACGTACACCCATGCCTTGAGGTCTCGGTCGACCATCTCTTCGAGCCTACGTACGTACGTCGACTCTCTCGTGCTCTCGGGGTAGTAGCCCTCGTACCTGTCCATAATATCTATGATGTTTTCGTCGCTAACGCGGTACAGCTCTCCCCGGACACGCCCGTTGCCTTCGAGCGTCATACCCGGAAACTCTCCCATGTCGTAGAGCTTCCCTTTGCATTTCGCCTCGCCCAGAAACTCGGTCATACGCGGTATGTCGAGACTCTCGTGCATCTCGAAGCCGCGCATGAGGCTTCCGTAAAGGAAGATAAACTCTGGCATCCCTATCTTTGTCCCTTGTACTACGTTTGTCGCCCATATAAAAATCTCTTCGGGTGGCGACAGCTTGATTCGGACGCGGTACGACCTCGGAACATGGACGTACGTAAACAGCTCCGTGAGACCTTCGCCGACCGCGGCGAGTACATCGCAGTCGCCGAGTCCGCAACGGGAGGTCTGGTAGGCTCTCTCGTGACGGACGTGCCCGGTGCGAGCGACTTCTTCGACCGCTCGGTCGTGACGTACACATACGACGCGAAACTGGAGGAGCTTTGCGTCAGCCGTGAGGCACTCGACGAAGACGGCGCGGTGAGCGCGTCGGTCGCGCGTGAAATGGCGCGCGGCGTCCGCGACAAGGCAGGCACGACATGGGGAGTCTCGACGAGCGGAGTCGCGGGACCGACGGGCGGCACGGACGAGAAGCCCGTCGGTACGGTCTACATAGGCGTGGCTTACGCGGGCGACTGGGGCACCGAAACGTCGTACGTGAAAGCCGAGCGTTACGTCTTCGACGGCGAAAAGAGCCGACGCGAGCTAAAGAGAGAGTTCGCCGAGACCGCTCTGCGAGACCTCGTCAAGGAGGCGCGTTCGGTCTCCGTCTGAGCCGTCTTTCAGGAGTCCAAGAGACCGCCGCCTCCGAAGAGGTCGGTCTCGAAGCTGTCCGTGTAGCTTCTGCCGTCCAGCCGTCTCGTGAAGCCGAGCGCGCGAACCGTACCTTGCAGGCTTATCTCCGTCTCCGTCGTCTCCCGTCTGCGCAGGTGTGTCGTCCACCAGTCCGCCATACGTTCGTTTCTCAGTACCGCGGTCGCCGAGACGACCTTCTTTTCGCGTGCTGACAGCCTGAAGTCGTCGGCGTCTCCTTCACCGACACGCACGCCGTTCATACGTACCGTGTAGCCGATGTCCTCGAAGCCCACGGCGAAAGGGTTCGGGTTCTCGACCTTCACACGGAGTTCTATCGTCGTCTCGTCCTCGTCGGTTTCTCCCCAACGTGCGTCGATACCGTCGACCGCGAAGACCGTCCTGCCGAAAGCCGTCGAAGTCATCCTCTCGTCGGTACGTATGCTGTCCAGGATACCCGTCTCGAACTCGGTGACGTATCTCGGTGTCTCGACAGAGATGGAGCTAAACGGCGGACGTGCCGGAGGGACGCCTAAACCCGCGAAGTCGAACGCGCTCAGGTCGACGTGAGGCAGGTCGACGGTGACGTGTGGACGTATCACGAGACGTGTCCTTTCGCCGTTGTTTACGTGTGTCCGCCACCATTCGAGGAGCGACGACCTGTGGATGTATGCCGAAAGATGTATGGTCGTGTCACGTCGGTTGAGCGACACTCCCTTCTTCTCGGAGCGCGCGACACGTACGCCGTTCATGTAGGCGTCGTATCTCAGACCGACACCTGTCACGCGCGCCTCGACTAAGTTCCTACCGTCCAAGACGACACGTGTCCGTATCTCCGTCTTTTCGTCGGTTATCTCGCCCCACTCGTTCGTTACGCGCCGAACGAGCGTCCTTCCGTTGTCGAACGGCAGACCGAACTCCACGGGGGCGGATTCATCTCCGACGCACTAATCGTTTCCGGCGTGTAGCCGCCGAGGCTGACCGAGACGCACGGGATTTATGTCGGTGAGACACATCCGTAGACCGTAACATGAAAGCCATAGAAGTCACCGAGTACGGCGACAGCAGCAAGCTTGAACTTACGGAGAAAGACGTACCCGAACCCGGGGAACAGCAGGTACGTATAAAGGTCGAGGCGGCAGGCATCAACTTCGCCGACATAATGCAGAGGCGCGGTCTCTACCCCGGCGGACCTGACGCACCGTACGTACCCGGCTTGGAGGTCGCGGGTACCATCGACGAGGCGGGCGAGGGCGTCGGCATGTCCGAGGGCGACCGTGTGGTTGCGATGCTCAACAGGGGCGGCGGCTACGCCGAGTACGCCCTCGCCGACGCGCGCACGCTCCTCCCCGTCCCCGAAGGCATGAGCTTTGAGGAGGCGGCGGGCTTCCCCGTGCAGTTCCTTACTGCGCATTCGTGCCTTTTCGAGTGGGG
>JAQZDD010000178.1 GCA_028751055.1 Euryarchaeota archaeon Ods04
AGTCTTCGACACCGTGGGGCGCGCAGTTTTCGAAGACGGTGACGGCGTTCTCACACCCTCGCCCGGATTCTCCTACTACGGTATGTCTGCGCGGAACTTAGGCGGGTACGAGCGTAGCTACTCCTTACGTGCCGACGAGGGCTTCGAGTACGACGCCGAAACCATCGTCGACGCCTACGACGGCGAGAAGGTCGTCTACATCACCGCGCCCAACAACCCGACGGGTACGGACACGACGCTCGAAACCGTCGAGGAGGTCGCCGACGACATCGACGGCTTGGTCTTCGTCGACGAGGCTTACTGGGAGTTCTCTGACCGCGAAGCCGCCGTCTCGCTCGCGCTCGAACGCGACGATGTTGCTGTCGCGCGCACCTTCTCGAAGGCGTATGGACTCGCGGGACTGCGCGTCGGCTACGGTGTCGTGCCCGACGAAATCGCAAGCGCGTACAGGAAGGTCGTAACCCCGTTCTGCGTCGGGAGCGTCTCGCTCAAAGCGGCACGCGGCGCGCTCTCAGACGACGACCATCTGCGCGAGAGCGTCGAACTCGCACGGTGGGGACGCGGGTACATGGACGATAACCTGGACGCGCCGACGTACGAGAGCCACGCAAACTTCGTCTTAGTCGACGTTTCGCCGCACGACGCGTCCGATATCGCCAAGACGCTCGAACGCAGAGGCGTCATCGTACGCGACACGACCTCTTTCGGTCTGTCCGACTGTATCCGCGTCTCCGTAGGGACGCGTGAAGACACCAGACGTGCGGTAGAGGAAATAAACGAGGTTTACGAAGGCTGAGCACCAAGAAAGGGGGAGAACAAGTATGAGCAAGAAAGTAGCTGTCACAGGAACTCCGGGCGTTGGAAAGACGAAGATTGCGCGTCTCTTAGCCGAAGAACTCGACGCCGAGTACTTCGACGTGACGGAGGAGGTTCGTGAGGGTTCTTCGGCAGGCTACGACTACGACCGTGGCGTGCCTGTCGCCGACATCAAAGCGTTGCGCGATACAGTTTCAGACGGAGACGAGGATGGGGGCGAGGACGGAGACGAGAACGGCGACGGAAACGTCGTACTCGACGGTCATATCTCTCACCACCTCCGACCCGACGCCGTCGTCGTTCTCCGGTGCCGTCCCGACGTTCTGCGTGAACGTCTCGTGGAGCGCGACTGGGACGACGAGAAGGTACGCGAGAACGTCGAGAGTGAGGCTCTCGACATACTGCTCGCCGAGGCTCTCGGTGCTACACGTGGACGCGACGTGCCCGTCATCGAGTTCGACACGACCGACTCGACGCCCGAAGAAGCCGCCGAGCGTATCGTACGCGCTCTCGAAGAAAGCGAAGGTGAGGACAGCATAGGCGTCGTAGACTGGTCGGACCATATCGATATCGAAATCGAAGGGGAGAGGGAAGGTAAAGAACGGGAGGTGCCCGACTGACGTGGTTCTCGCCGACTTCGACGGCGCGGCAGAGCGCGCCTTCGGTCCTGTAGCGGCGTCGCTCGACCGTCTCGGAATGACGCCCAACCAAGTCTCCGTCGTCTCGTTCGCTGTCGCAGTCGCCGCCGCAGTCGGCTTCTACGTCGCAACGTTCGAGACGTACGCCGTCGGTGCCGCGCTCGTCGCGCTGAGCGGCGTCTTAGACGTCGTCGATGGACAGTTAGCGCGCCGCACGGGAGAGTCGAGCGCGCAGGGCGACATGCTTGACCACACGCTTGACCGCTACTCCGACCTCGTGCTCCTCATCGGAATCGCAGGAGGACTCGACGCGTGGGCACTCGGTCTTTTCGCCGTCACCGGCGTCTTTCTCACGTCGTACATGGGGACGCAGGCGCAGGCGGTCGGCGCGGGACGTGACTACGGCGGCTTGCTCGGACGTGCGGACAGACTCGCGCTCATCGTCGTCGCGGGCGCGCTACATCCGGTTCTGCCACTCGTCGCAGGCACGGCGGAGGTCGCGGGATTCGTGCCGCTCGAATGGCTTCTGATACTTTTTGCTGTCGTCGGGAATATCACCGCCGTGCAGAGGTTCTGGGCTTCGTGGAAGGAGCTTTCATAGTCCTACGGCACTCCGTCGACTTATCGTTCGTGTTCGTGTCTACCCAGCGACCTCCTCGGCTACCGCCCTGTACATCCCAAGGTGACCGCCTCCACCGGCACTCGTCTTGGCTATGACGACATCCCTCTCAGCGTCGACGTACACCGACTGCCCGTAGACACCGACAGCCTCGTACTCGTTCTCCCCGCGTATCCACCACTTGTAGCCGTAGTCGATACTGCCGCTACCCGGTTCGACACGTAACGGCTGGTTGACCGTACTCTCGTGAACCCAGTCGGCGGGTACGACCTGCTCCCCAGTGTCGGCACGCACGCCGTCGTTGAGATAGAGGAGACCGAACCGTGCGTAGTCACGTACCTGCGCGTTGAGACAGCACATCGCAATCTCCGTCCCCGCGGAGTCGGTCGACCAGAAGGCATCCTCTTCCATACCCGCAGGCTTCCAAAGCTTCTCCTCGGCGTAGTCGCTGAGCCGCTGACCCGTCGCCTCCCGTACGACTAGACCGAGCACAACAGTGTCGGAACTTAGGTACGCCTGACGTGTTCCGGGCGGACTCACCTGCTCTATCTCCGCCATCTGCTCCACCATCGTGTGGTCGTCCGTGTACGCGTCTATGAACAGCATGTAGATGTCCGAGGTCGGGTCATCGTAGTTCTCCTCGAAACTGACACCCGACGACATCGTCAGCAGGTCATAGACAGTCACGTCCGCGTATCCCGAGCCTTCGAGTTCGGGAACATACTCGACAACCGGGTCGTCAACGCTGTCGATATCCCCTTCCTCGACAGCGATACCCACGAGCGCGGAGGTGAACGACTTTGCGACGGACCACGATGTCGCCTGTGTCGTCTCGTCGTATCCCTGACGGTAGTCCTCGTAGACGACCTTGCCGTCGTGTACAACCACGAAGCCAGTCGTCATTGTCCTGTCAAGGAACCTGTCCAGAGACTCACCTTCGTGGGTGAGCGTTCCGAGAGCGCGCTCGTCACGTTCCAGTTCCCAGACATCACCCCCTGCGTCTATGTCGTTGTGCGGGGCTATCTCGTCCATCGACCTGAAGTTGTCGGCACTCACCTCGAAGTTACGGATGGTCGAATACCCGGTGTCGACCTGATTGTCAGGTTCCGTCTCGGGCGCGACCGACTCGTCTACGGTTTCGTCGTCATCTGTCTCAGCGTCGGGCGCGTCGTCTCCCACGCCGCCGTCCTCACCGGGTTTCGTTGGCGAGTCGACGACACCGTCTATACAGCCCGACAGAGCGACGGTCAGGAGAAGCAACACGAGCAGCAGCTTGCGCATGCAACCACGAATAGCCGGACAGCAATAATTTTTGTGCCGGTCAAGGACTGTTCGAACGAGGTTCTGGAGAGTCAGCAGAAAAAACGTATGAACAGATGTTCCTAAGCTTCAGAAACCTTGACCATCATGAGGCATGCG
>JAQZDD010000322.1 GCA_028751055.1 Euryarchaeota archaeon Ods04
GGTTCGACTGTCACGTCCTCGACGAAGATTCCGTCGCGCCATTTCTCGGCTGTCTTCTCGGGACGGCGCGAGACTACCAAGAAGCCGTCTGAGTCACCGTCACTGTTACCGTCCCCGTGGGGCAGGATACGCAACGAGTCTTCTGTCTTGCCGTCGGGGTTGAGAAGGAGCGCGCGTGTCGCCGAGTCAGCGCTCACGTCCGCCGTCACCGTCCTGTCTAAGTAGTCGCGCGCGTCGTCGCCCGCCACACGAACGACACCCGCGTCTAACCGCGCCCACGCGACTGCTTCGAGTGCGTCCTCGTAGCTCAATTTAGGTGGATATGCAGGTCGTCGTGTCTCCGACGCCTTCGAGACCGTGTATCTTTCCGGCGACTATCTTGAGTAGTTCGTCGACCTCGTTGACTTCGAGCTTCGAGATAACGTCGTAGTCTCCTGTAACGGCGGTGACTTCGACGACCTCTCCGAACTCCTCCATCTCTTCGACTATACCCTGTATCGAGCCGGTTTCGCAGGTCATCAGGACGTACGCTTGTACCATACTTCCACTTGGAACCGTCCTTCCTTATACCTAGTTATTTGAACGGTTTGGTCGCGTACCGGCAGTCTAGTGGCACGGTCAGTTCACTTCCTCCGCCGTTTCGCGCAACGTCTCGTACTCGTCGTCCGCGTACGCGATGAAACGCACGTCTTCGAGGGACGAAGGCTCGTACGCCGCGAGTTCCTCGGCTATGATACGCGCGCCATCGCTCAGGTCGAAGCCCGCGACACCGCAACCGAGCGCGGGTATCACGACCGACTCGCATCCGTGTTCGTCGGCGGCTTCGAGAGCGTTCTTCGTCGCGTCACGTATCGACTCCTCGGTCGCTTTTCCGTCCCCGTAGTGGGGCATCGCCGCGGCGTGCACGACGATATCGGCGTCCAAGTCGTAGGCGTCCGTGACGGCGACCTCGCCCAAGTCGACGGGACCTTTCGAGGTCGCCTCGTCGTTTATCTCGTCGCCCGCGCCGCGTCTGAGCGCGCCCGCGACACCGCTGCCCATCTCCAGCGACGTTCCGGCGGCGTTGACGAGCGCGTCGGCTTCCTGTTCGGCGATATCCCCCTGTACGACAGTGAACTTCATATCCGATGGTACAGGTTCGTGCTCAAAATAGCTTCGCACGTCTCTGAAACTCTCATTGGACTTATAGATGCCCTACTCCGACATCTCAACCCTGACGCCTATCTCCACCGACTCGAAAAAGGTTATTTACTTGGGGCTAAACTTGATAGGGAAGGAAGATTCTGACGAAAACATGGTATACGAATTCAAGCTACCCGATGTCGGCGAGGGAATAAACGAAGCCGACCTTCTGAAATGGATGGTCGACGAGGGTGACGGCGTTCTTGAAGACGACCCTATAGCCGAGGTTGAGACTGAAAGGGCGATAATCGAGATACCGTCGCCAGTCGGAGGCAAGGTACTGGAGCTACACGCCGACGAGGGCGACACCGTCTCGGTCGGCGCGACGTTCGTGACTCTCGACACCGACGACGAAACGGGTGAGACGCACGACGAGGGCGGCGTGGAGATACTCGACAGCGAAGGCAACGCCACGGTGGATGTCGAAGCCGGAGACAAACGAGAAGAACGGGAAGAGGCGGGCTACACGTTCGAGGACGAAGACGACGATATTGCCTCGCACTCGACGAAGCTTTTAGCACGCGAGGTAGGCGTCGACATCGACGAGATAGAGGGAAGCGGTGCCGACGGACGTGTCGTCGCGCAGGACGTGCTACGTGCGGCTAAGGAGAAGCAGGAGGCGGTTGAGGAGGAGAACGGACGCGACAAAGGGATAGTACCGACGACAGACGCAGGAGAGGAAGAGCCGACTTACGTGCACGGAGACGAGGACGAGTTCGGTGAACGCGCACCGGCGGTCGAGCCTGAGACGACTGAGGAGACTACGATGTTCGGCGACTCGCCTCCGACCGGTATCGTGGACGAAGTCGGGACGGACGAGCCGGACGAGCCAGAAGAACCCGACGAGACGTATGTAACGGACAGGACGACCGGAACAGACGAAACTGCTGAAACCGTCGAAGGCGACGAGGTGGACGAGACGGA
>JAQZDD010000163.1 GCA_028751055.1 Euryarchaeota archaeon Ods04
GCAAAGACACGCTGGCGCGAGATGACCCAGTCCCACTCCATCCCTTCGGTCCATTCGCGGAACCGTGTGAGCGCGTGGTCGGGTATCCAGTCGACCTCGCGCGCCTTTTCCATAATTTCGTCCTGACGCACCTCTATGAACCACTGCTCTTCAGCCAGAATTTCGATGGGAGTGTCGCACCGCCAGCAGACTCCGACGCTCTGGTCGACAGGCTCCTCGTCGTAGAGGTAGCCCTCGTCGTCAAGGTCGTCGGCGATAGCTTTCTTTGCTTTGTCTATCTCCATTCCCTCGTACTGTCCTGCGAGTCCCGTCAACGTCCCTTCGCGCGTGAAAGCCTCACGTAGTTCTAAGTCGTACCGTTGCCACCACTCGACGTCCTGCTTGTCACCGAAGGTACATATCATGACCGCGCCTGTACCGAACTCGGAGTCGACCTCCTCGTCCTCGATAACGTCGACCTCCTGTCCGAACAGCGGGACGCGGACGGTGTCGCCGACGTGGTCGCTCCAGTCCTCGTATCCGGGTTCGACGGCGACCGCGCCGCACGCCGCCAAGAGTTCTGGGCGCGTCGTCGCTATCTCGATGGCTTCGCTTTCGCCGTCCGCCGCGGGGAACTCTATGTAGAACAGTGTGCCATCACGGTCCTCACGTTCGACCTCGGCATCGGCGATAGCCGTCTCGCACCTCGGGCACCAGTTGACGGGATGGTGGTCGCGGTACGCGTATCCGTCGTCGTGCATCTCGACGAAAGACCTCTGTGTCTCACCCCAGTACTCGGGTTCCATCGTGACGTACTCGTGGCTCCAGTCCTGCGAGAAGCCGAGTGTCTCCATAGTCGCCTTCATCTCGTCTATCATCTCGTACGTGTGCTCGACGCACATCTCGCGGAACTCGGCGCGCGGAACCTCCGACTTCTTGACGTCGTTGTTCTCCTCGACCTTGACCTCCGTGGGTAGTCCATGGCAGTCCCAGCCCTGCGGGAAAAGGACGTTGTATCCCTGAAGACGTCTGTACCGTGCGGCGAAGTCCATGTAACACCAGCCGAGAGCGTTTCCGATGTGGAGGTTTCCTGTCGGATATGGGGGCGGCGTGTCTATGACGTACTCGGGTGCGTCGCTCTCCTCGTCGTGCGCGTATATCTCGTCGTCTTTCTTCCACTCCTCGCGCCACTTCTCTTCGACGGAGGAGGCTTCGTACGACTTGGGCAGTTCCATGTTCGGGAAAAGTAGGGGAATGACTAAACTTTCCCGTTTCTCGGCAGGCAGGGCGGGCGGGAGACGAAGGAGAACCGGTCTGGACGACAGACTAAAACGGGATTTTTAGCCTACAAAAAGAACTTGACATACCGTGTGAAACATGTAACATGACCGAAAACAGAAGAAGACGCGAGTTTCTCTTAGCCTGTGTGACCGCCGCAGGTTCGGCGGGCGTCGCCGGATGTCTCGAAGGAAACGGTAACCCGGACCCGAACAGCGGAAACGAAGACGCCGACTCGACGGAACCCGGAGACTCCGGACCGGACGGAGCCGGCGAAGACGAGATGGAGGAGTTCGCCGAGAGTCTGAGGGTGGAAGGAAGCGTCGTCGAGTTCGAGAACGACGACGTGACCGCCGCGTCCTTTCCGGTAAGCTTCCGCACGGACGACGGTGCAGTATCAGCCGTGGGCTTCGTCGAAGCCGCGACCGACGGTTCGCCCGCGAAGGTCGGCGTCGCTCTCAGGAACACGAACGACTACGACCACGTCTTCAGGTCTCGGCTCCTGCCTCCTTTCGACACGCGTCCCGGGGGCTTCCCCGAGGACAGGAGCGGCGACGCCGACGCAGTCTATCTCGTCCCGACGGAGGAGCACGGATACGCCGACGGCGTGCCTGAAGTCGGACGCGACGGTGAAGGCGACTGGCGTCTCGAAGACAGTATCGACGACTGGGTCCCTGAGACCGTCGAACTCGGTGCCGAGGAGGTGGCTTACGCCGAGTACGCGTTCGTCGGACATCCGGACGCCTCTAACACACCTATCACGACCGAGGAGTACAGGTTCTCAGGAAGGGGAGGCACCCTACGTTTCTCCGTCTGGGAGACGGGCGCGCCCGGTCCCGTCGACGGCTCGATGTTCGGGGGCGAGGAGGTGCCCGAAGTAGAGAGAGTTGACAGGGATGTCTCGTGGTACCATGAAGCCGACGAAGAGACGGAGGTCTACCTGAAGCCGTCCGCCGAGGAGGTTGAGACACCCGCGAGGATAGAGTACGAACTCGTCAACAGGAAGCACGAACGTATCTCCGGGAACCCCGACGGATGGGGACTGTACAAGCTTGTCGACGGCGACTGGCACCATGTCGCTCCGGCAGGCGTTCATCTACCGCTGTCGTACGTCTACCCGGGCGACACGGAGGAGTCAACGCTCCGTATGCGTCATGACGAGGCAGTTAGCTGTAGCGGTGAACGTACCGCCGACAGACTCGGCGGCGGAACGTACGCCTACGTCGTGCACTTTGGTAGGGAGGAGGAGAGATGCGCGGCACTAGTCGAGTTCGACGCGCCCGAACTCGAACTCGAAAAGCCGGACGGCGCGGCGGTTGAACAAGGAGAGGGGGACGACGAACTCGTCGTCACGAGCGAGAGATGGAGAGAGGCGAAAGAGAGCGGCGAGATAGACGAGGACTCGATGCTCCCTATCGTCTTCGAGCGCGTTGACGACGCCGTGGACGCGGAAGACGCAGGGGAACTCATAGCTGAGCAGGTCTACAGGGGAAGGCGCGAGTACCTCCCACACTCGATACCCTTCCTCAAGGACGAGGATGTCGACAGTGTCGTCGTGAAGTCCGACCCCGGTCTGAGGAGTTCGAGGTTCAGAGATGAAGGAACCGTTTACAGATACGACGGCGAGACGTACAGGGCGAGATACGAGATGGAACAGGAAAGTGACTAACCGTCAACGTCTTCCAGCCTCTCCTCGTCCCCAAGAACGATAACCGTGGGCGACTCGGCGACGCGGTATACCGACATCTCACGTCCCCTCTCCGAGTAACGGATTCCGTCAGTCTCTATCAGACCTGCGTCTTCGAGCTTGTTAAGATGGTAACGGACGTTCTGAACCGACATGTCGAGGCTCTCTGCTATCTCTTTCGACACCTTGGACGACTCAGACAGCATCGACAGGACGCTGACCGCAGTCTCCGAGGACACGGCGTTGAGAACCTGTCCCGTCTCTGCGTCGGACATCGTGAGGACGTTGACATCTTCATCCCTCTGTCCGTCACTCTCCCGTATCCCTGTGTCGGCTTGCATATTCGTGCGAACAGACGACGTGGCGGGTATTATATCCATAGATACGGATACTGAGGGGCTTTTTCCAAGATTTTGGAATAGGAACGTTTTTCTCCAACTTTTTGGAGATACGGATAACTCCTGCATTCTACGCCACCTCCACTCCCCGACACCTCCACTCCCCGACACCTCCACTCCCCGACACCTCCACTCCCCGACTTCTCCACTCTCCGACGCCGACGCTTACCGGGACGATACTAGGATATTTGTCGGACGAAACCGTACGTTCCCAAGACGGATGATAACGACAAAGAAGAGGACAAGAGACTGCCGGGGACACACGAGGTGGCGTCCGCCGTGAGACTGAGCGACGACACACGTCTCGAACGCGTCGTCCGTAGAGCCGA
>JAQZDD010000082.1 GCA_028751055.1 Euryarchaeota archaeon Ods04
CCCTGAGATGCTCGACGACGCTGTTTACGGCATACCCGAACTGTACCGCGACGAACTGAAGGACGCGTCGCTTATCGCCGCCGCGGGATGTAACGCCACGGCGTCGATACTCGCGCTACATCCGCTCGTCGAGAGCGGTGTCGTCGGCGAGGACGACGACGTCGTCTTAGACGTCAAGGCGAGTTCGAGCGCGGGCGGCGCGTCGGCGAGCACAGCGTCGCACCACGCCGAACGTTCGCGTGTCGTGCGTCCGTACGCACCGACGAGCCACCGCCATCAGGCAGAGATAGAGCAGGAGACGGGTTTGGATGTCAACATGACCGTCCATGCGATAGAGATGGTTCGCGGCATCGCGGCAACGGCACATCTCCTCGTCGACGGCGTCAAGGAGAAGGAGATGTGGAAGGCGTACCGCGGCGCGTACGGCGACGAGCCTTTCGTCCGCATAGCGAAGTCGCGCCGCGGCGTCTACCGCTACCCCGAACCCAAGGTCGTCGAAGGCACCAACTACTGCGACGTCGGCTTCGAGGTCAGCGACGGACGTGTCGTTGCGTTCAGCGCGATAGACAACATGATGAAGGGTAGCGCGGGAATGGCGGTACAGGCGGCGAACATCGCTCTCGGCTTCGACGAGACATCTGGACTCGACTTCACGGGGATGCATCCTGTATGACCATGACCGAAGAAGAGAACGAAACCGTCGTCGTCAAGATAGGCGGCACCGAAGGCGTCGAACGCGAAGCCGTCTTGGACGACATAGCTAAGCGCGCGGCGAGCGGCGACGATATCGTCGTCGTCCACGGAGGTAGCGGCGCGGTCGACGACCTGCACGAACGCCTCGGCGTCGAACCGACCTACGTCGAGAGTCCCTCGGGAATGAAGGGACGTTTCACGGACGAGGAGACGATGGAGATATTCAAGATGGCTATGTCGGGCAAGGTCAACACTTCCATCGTCGAGGAGTTACAGAAGCGCGACACGGACGCGGTCGGTCTTTCGGGCGTCGACGGACGTCTCTTGGAAGGCGAGCACAAGGACAAGGTCATCGCCGTCGAGGACGGACGCAAGAAGGTGATGCGCGGCGACCACTCGGGAAAGATAGAGAACGTAAACGACGAACTCCTGAGTCTCCTGCTTGACGAGGGTTACACGCCCGTCGTCGGTGTTCCGATGGTCTCGCACGAAGGCGTCGCTGTCAACACGGATGCCGACCGCTCCGCCGCCGCTGTGGCGGGCGCGCTCGGTGCGCGTCTCGTCATCCTGAGCGACGTGCCCGGACTCCTGCGTGACCCCGACGACCCTGAGACGCTCGTCGAAACCGTCGCGTACGACGAGATAGACGAAGCGATAGACGGGTACGCAGAGGGGAAGATGAAGAAGAAGGTCTACGCCGCACGTGAGGCACTCGACGCGGGTGCGCGTTCTGTCGTCGTCGCTTCGGCGAACGTCAACTCGCCCGTCGAGAGCGCGCTCGGCGGCGAGGGCACGCTCTTCGAACCTGCCGAGTCAAAGGAGGAGGAAGCTGAAGGATGAACAGCGAAGATATCATAGAACGCGAGAAACGGTACGAGGCTGTCTTCTCCAAGAAACCGTTGCCTATCGTAGACGGCGACGGTGTCTACGTCTACGACGCCGACGGAAACGAGTACATCGACATGGGCGCGTCGTACGGCGTCATGGGCGTCGGTCACGCAAACCCAAAGGTCGTCGAGGCGGTGGAGGAGCAGGCGCGTTCGTTCACGTACGCGCAGGCTTCGTACGCGACGCCTGAAAGAGGCGCGCTGATGGAGGCACTCATGGACGCGACGCCCGACTCGCTTGACCGTCTCTTCCTTGCTAACGCGGGCACCGAAGCGAACGAGGCGGCTATGAAGTTTGCACGCGCCTCGACCGACGAGGACTCGACGAAGATAGTGGCGGCGAAACGCGGCTTCCACGGACGCACGTACGGCTCAATCTCGGCGACGTGGAAGTCGAAGTACCGTGAGCCTTTCGCGCCGACGGTTCCCGAATTCGACTTCGCGGCGTACAACGACGTCGAGTCGCTGAAGGAGACGGTCGACGACGAGACAGCACTCGTCCTCCTAGAGCCGATACAAGGAGAGGCAGGCATCTATCCCGCCGAACCGGAGTACCTCGAAACGGCACGTGACCTCTGCGACGACCACGGTGCCTACTTAGTCTTCGACGAGATACAAGCTGGGATGGGACGCACGGGAGAGATGTGGTCGCACGAACAGTACGACGTTACACCCGACGCGATAACGACCGCCAAGTCGCTCGGCGGCGGTCTGCCCATCAGTGCCATCGTCTGTACGGAGGAGATGACCGACATCCCGAAGGGTAGCCACGGTGGCACCTACTGCGGCAACCCTGTCGCTGTCGCCGCCGCGCGCGCCGCTGTCGAGTACACGGTCGAGAACGACCTGCCCGCGAACGCGGCGCGTCAGGGCGAACGTCTCGTCTCTGGCGTCGAGGAAATCGACACAGACCGTATCGTAGACGTGCGCGGCGAAGGTCTCATGGTCGGCATACAGGTACGCGGACGCGCCGGACGTTACCTAAGCGGCTTGGCGCGCGAGGGCGTCTTAGGTCTCACAGCGGGGACGAACGTGATACGTTTCCTGCCGCCGCTCACGCTCGAAGACGGACACGTCGACGCCGTCGTCGATGCTCTTGCTGAGGTGTTCGACCCATGAGCGCGAAGCCCGAGACACTCGACCGCGACGATGAGTTCGCCTTCTTCCGCGGTCTCGTAGAACGTTACAGCCCTTCGGGAAACGAGGAACCAGCACGCGAATACCTCGTCTCGCGTCTTCCTGAGATGGGCTTTGACGTGCACACCGACGAGGTGGGTAACGTCGTCGCACGCACAGACGGAACGGGCGAAGAGGTGCTTCTCACGAGCCATATGGACACCGTACCCGGCGAAATTCCCGTGCGTGTCGAGGACGGTATCCTCTACGGACGTGGTTCGGTGGACGCCAAAGGTCCTCTCGCTTCGATGTTCACTGCGGCGTCACGTCTCACCGACGACGAAGAGGCGAACGTCACGGTAGTCGCCGTCGTCGAGGAGGAGAAGAGCGGTATGGGCGCGCGTTACCTGACCGACAGACGTGGCGCGCCCGCGTACCTCGTAAACGGAGAGCCGTCTGGATGGGACACGGTGACGCTCGGATACCGCGGTATTCTGCGTATGCGGTACCGCGTCACGGGCGAAATCATACATACGGCACGTCCGGGTGTCAACGCCATAGACGACGTTATCTCGTTCTGGGACGGCGTACGCGGTCTTCAGGACTTAGACGAGGGCTTCGACGCGCTCACGGCGACGCCGACAGAAATCGACTCGGAGTCCGACGGCTTCGAACTCCGTTCCGAACTCCGCGGCAACATGCGTATACCGCCCGGCTACACCGTCGAGGAGGTACGTGAGATGGTGAAGAACGTGGAGCGCGAACACAACGGCGACGTATACTGGGGCGAGTCGACCGAACCCGTCTTGGTCGACCGTTCGAACCCCGTGGTGCGCGCATTCATGCGTTCGATACGTGACAACGAAGGCTCCCCGGGTCTTTCGGCAAAGACCGGAACGAGCGACATGAACGTCTTCGCCGAGCGGTGGGACTGCCCCATGGCGACCTACGGACCGGGCGACTCGAACCTCGACCACACACCCAACGAACACATCGAGGTAGAGGAGTTCCACCGCGCGGTCGACGTTCTCGAAAACGTCGCAAGAGACCTTTCTACTTCTTCCGCTTGAACTCGCGTAATGAGGCGCGCACGATGTCGTCCTCCTCGGGACGGAAGAGAGTGTCGTCCGCCGCGCGTGCCACGAGAGGTTCGACTCCCTCGAAGACGACGGCAGGCGTACCCCCTCCGCCTTCGCCCATGTGCAGGTTGGCGTATCCTGCTATCTCGTCAACCACCGCCTCCTCTGTAGCTTCGAGTTCATGTCCATGAAGACCTTGTTCGCCGCGCCAGTCGACGAGCGCGCGCACGCCGCTCCAGCCGACGGCGACGCCCGTCTGCCCTCTACGGAAAGCACGTCCGCACGTGTCCGTAACGACGACGGGCGTACCGAGTTCTTCGTGTAGACGCGCCGCGCTCTCGTCGGGCGCGCGCGGGAGCAAAAGGACAGTATCGTCGCCCTCGATGTTCGACCGGTCTATGCCCGCGTTCGGCGCGACGTGTCCGAAACGTGTAACCGCAAGAAGAAACGGCTCTTCTATCAGGAGTTCTTCGGACTCTTCGAGGACAGCCTGCGCGAAACGGGCGTCCTTCGTCTCGTCCTCGGTGCTGAGCCTCGACGCGAGTTCTCGCGCGCGGTTCGACGGTTCGTACTCATCGAGCGCGCGCTTCCTTCCTTCGACCTTCGAGACGACCGTGCTCGCCACAGCGACGATGTCGGCGTCCTCTACGCAGTCTGCGAGATATTGCGCGAGGCTGTCGCCCTCGTTCAGCAGAGGAACGTCCTCGACCTGACGAACCGTCGTTTCCATAGGAAATCGTCGCGCCGTCGTGGGATAAGTTTTTATTCTACCAGACACGTACCCCTGTATACCCAATGTCCCAACAAGACGCGAGGGGCGAAAAAGGAGAGATGGACGGCAAGAGAGACGAAGGCAAAGAGCAGGTCGAGGAGGACTCGTTCGGCTACTCTCTCGAAGGTAGCTGGGAAGACGTAGTGCGGTTCGGAGAGGAGATAATCTCCACGTTCGAAGAGCACGGCGTCGAGCAGGACACCATATCCGAGTGGGACGCGTGGCGTCCGAGGAGCGGCGAGGAGGAGCGCGAGATGCGTAACAAGACCGTCGAGAAGGCGAAGGTCGGCGAGGGCGGCAATACCACCGATGACGTTGCCGAGACAGCCGAAAAGCTCTCGGAGACACGAGAGAAGACCGTCGAAGGAGAGATAGGCGAGGCGGCAGAGAAGGCGTCGGAAGCTTCGAAGTCCGCCGGAAAAGCCGTAGAGGACGCCAGCCGCGACGTCGTTCGTGCCGTCGAGGACAAGGTCTACAGACGTATCACGAAGACCAACCCGATGTACTTTGACTCCGAAGAGTTCAACGCGTCGCTCGAAGTTGTCTCCTCGATAGGTGAGAAGGTCGACAAAGTCAAAGAAACGGCTCTCGAAAAGCTGACGAACGGAAGAGAAAGAGAAGAGGACGAAGACGAGAAACGGTACAAGATGACGATAAAGGCAGAGTCAAGCGAGGTAGAGGAAGCACTCGACGACGAGTTCGAGCAGTAGCTAACGGTACTCGTTCAGCGTTCTGCATAACGACTTAGCTGACTCGCGTACCGCGCCTTCGAACCGCGCACCTTCTCCCGAGTATATGATGGAACGTGTCGAGTTGACGACACCGACTCCGCGCGAGTTCGTGCCGTGTTCGACCGCCGCTTCGGCGTCGCCTCCCTGCGCACCGATGCCGGGGACGAGGAAAGGAAGGTCGTCCGCATACTCGCGTACTTCCTCCATCTCGTCGGGATGTGTCGCACCGACGACCAAGCCGACGTTTCCGTTCAGTTCGTTCCACTCGACCGCACGTTCGGCGACGTGTGCATAGACGGGCTTTCCGTCCGCATTCAGGTCCTGAAAGTCCGCGCTTCCCGTGTTGGTCGTCTTGCACAGGACGAAGACTCCGGCGTCCTCGTAGTCAAGGAACGGACGCACCGAGTCCGTCCCCATGTACGG
>JAQZDD010000333.1 GCA_028751055.1 Euryarchaeota archaeon Ods04
GAGAGCATCCACCAGCACAACGCCTACTCGGAGCGTGTCATCAGTTTCGGGAACCTCGTGAGTGAGATAGACAGACGTTGACCAACGGCTTCTTCAGACTTCCTGCTCCATCAGACGGTCGCCCGTCTCGGAACAGGTGAGAACCACGACCTGTCGAACCGAGCAACACGACTCGACGGTGTCGTGGCTGACATCAATATCACCGCAGTCGGGACAGTCCTCGAGGAATATACGCAGGCTACGCAGAACAGTCGCACGTTCCTCGGGCGTGTAGCCGTCCCAGTCGGGATGACGCGAAAGCAGACGCGCACCAGCCATGTCGACGCGTAGTGCAGTGGGTGAGGGCCAGCGCGTGAACTCGGCGTCCCAGTCACGTACCGCGACCGCTCCGTCGTACCTCTCTATCCGTTCGTCGTCGGGGTCGAAGCCTATCTCGGCGAGTACTTCGTCGGCATCAGGGTTCTCGTCGACACGACGTATCTCGTCGTTCCATTCACGCTCGAACTCCTGCGTCAGGACGAGGTCGTCTATATCCTCCGAGAACTCGACCGCCCCTGCTTCTGTGAGAAACGTCTCGACCTGTTTAGCCTCGGCTTCGGTTTCGTCTTCGGTTCGCGCTCCTGCTCCGGTGGCGCGCCCCGCGTCCGCCTTACCGAAAAGAGCGAGCACCTTCTCAGGCATGTACCTCTTGGTCAGGGTCGGCGTTCCGGGGACGAGGTAGCCGCGGAGCCAGACGGATGTGAGCGCGAGGAACAGGAAGACAGTGCCGGTGAGGGACGCGACGACAAAGGACGCGGTAAGGAGGTACAGAGCGGAAGCCAAGACGACAGCGAAGAAGACGGAAAGGACGACGTTTACCGCGGTGCAGGGGTAGCAACGGTTTTCACCTGTGTACTCGGGCTGGCGCAGACGCATACTCTGTTCGACCATCCCCTGCTACGTGAATCTAACGCTCGTTCAGAGCATCACGACGAGCAGAGCCACCGCAAGAACGCCGACGACGACCAAGACGCTCTCACCGATACCGAGCCACGTCCCCGTCTCACCTGGCGTCGTGTCGACGCGTTCGGCATGTCTCTCTCGGTAGGCGCGCGGCACGACGCGTTCGGCGGCTTCGCGTGGCTCGTTTACTGCCCAGACGAATATCTTAGCGAGACGGACGACGCCCGTGTCTATTCCGCGGAAGCTTCCGACCGTTCCGTTGACCGCGGCGCGCGTTCCGACGAAGAACACAGGGTTGTAGACGGCGTCGACATCGGGCGCGCCGTGGATGCGGTCAAGGAGGCTCTTCGTTGCGTAGAAAGCGACTACACCCGCCGTCGCCAGCACGAGAGCCTTGAGTATATGGCTCGTCGAGTAGGGGTCGGTGTCGAACTCGAACGTCGGGAGTATCTCGAAGAACGCGCCGAAGAAGACGCCAAAGAAGACACAGGCGACTGCGGCACCAGCCATCGAGAGCTTCTGTCCGAGGTTGGCGTCGGGCACCTCGTAGTCGCTCTCGCCACGGAAGAAGGCGTAGTAGCCGAACTTGATGAAAGACATGAACGTCCCGACCGCGCCAATCATGAGGAGCCACCAGAGTACGTCGTAGCCCGCCACGACGTTGTGCTCAAACTGATACTCAGCGGCGTCGACGACCATGCCCTTCGAGACGAAGCCGTTGAAGCCCGGAACCGCCGTTATGGAGAGCGCGGCGACGAGGAACGCCACGAAGGTGAACGGCATGACCTTCCAGAGACCGCCGAGGTACTTGAGGTCGTTCTCACCTGTGCGGTAGATTATCGCGCCAGCGCACATGAACAGCAGTCCCTTGTACAGTATGTTGTTGAACAGATGCCCCATCGCGCCCGCCGTCGCAAACGCCGTGCCGACGCCTACTCCGGCGAGCATGTAGCCGACCTGTGCCTGTATGTGGTACGACAGGAGGCGGCGCATGTCCTTCTGTAGGAGCGCGAAAGTGACGCCGTAGACAGCCATCGCGCCGCCCATGTACGCGATTGCGACGTTTCCTTCCGGGAAGGCGC
>JAQZDD010000375.1 GCA_028751055.1 Euryarchaeota archaeon Ods04
GAGGCGATGGCTGAGACGGACGAGGCGATAGACTTTCTGCGGTTCTACGCGCACGAACTCGAAAGGAACGAAGGCTACGCGAGGGAGACGGGAGAGCCGACGCCCGGACAGCACTGCGCGAACCTCCTGCGCCCGTACGGCGTCTTCGGTGTAGTAAGTCCCTTCAACTTCCCTCTCGCAATCTTCGCGGGTATGACGACGGGCGCGCTCATAATGGGTAACACAGTCGTTACGAAGCCCGCTTCGGACACGCCGCTCGTGGCTCACAAGGTCGTTGACGCCTTCGAGAGCGCGGGCGTACCTGACGGCGTTCTAAATCTTGTCACGGGAGGCGGCAGAGAAGTAGGAGAGACGTTGGTGGAACACGAGAAGGTCGAAGGCTTCGCCTTCACGGGTTCGCGCGAGGTGGGCACACGAATCGAAAGGAGGTTCCACGAACAGGGCAAACGCGGACCGGTCGTCGCCGAGTTAGGCGGCAAGAACCCCGTCGTCGTGACCTCCGAGGCAGACCTCGGAAAGGCTATCGAGGGCGTAAAGAAAGGCGCGTTCAGCTTCGCGGGACAGAAGTGCTCAGCGACTTCGCGCGTCTACGTCCAAGAAGATGTCTTCGAAGTATTCGTCGAAAGACTCGTCAAGGAGACGGACGAGATACCCGTCGCACATCCCGAGGAACGCGACGCGCTCGTCGCGCCGGTCATAGACGAAGACGCTCTCGAAAGGTACGAAAGAATCTGCAAGGAGGCGCGCGACGTGGGCGACGTACTGACGGGCGGAGAGGTCGTCGAAACGCCGTCTTCCGAACACGACCTTCCCGACGGAAGGTACGTCACCCCGACGGTCGTGACGGACGTGCCGCACGACCACGAACTCGCGCGCGACGAGTATTTTCTTCCTTTTGTCACCGTCCACGCTGTCGCCAGTCTCGACGAAGGAATCGAAAAGTCGAACGACAGCGACTACGGCTTGTGCGCCGGTCTGTTTACGGAGGACGCCGCCGAGGCAGAAATTTGGCTCGACAGAATCGAGTCGGGGATGTGCTACGTCAACCGCTCACAGAGCGCGACGACGGGCGCGCTCGTTGGTGCGCAGCCTTTCGGCGGCTGGAAGTTCTCGGGAACGACGGGCAAGTTCGCGGGTGGCTACCACTACCTACAGCAGTTCGCGCGCGAGCAGACACGGACTGTCGTAGGCGATGTCGGCTCCCCCGGCAGGTAAGACGTTACGACAGGTTGGAGAAGACCAAGAACTCGTCGGGTGCCTCGGTCATCTCGGTCAGCCGTAGCTCTGCCTCACAGTCCTTACAGCAGAGCAGTTCCCTGTTTGCGTTCTCGACTGTATCGGGCGAGCTACACTCCGGACAGTCGTTCTCTGTTTCTATCCACCCTCCAGCGTACATCTCCTGCGTATATCGAACCTCATACGTAAATAATTATCCCCGTCTTCTTTTCTGACTGCCAAGTATAAGATGCAGAGTGTAGTGTTCGTCAAACTCCACCATCTTAAAACGAGGAACAACTGTTTCTGTCTGCGACGCGACAAGGAGACATGGAAAGGGACAGAGCAGAGCCGAGCGTCGAGAGGTTTCCGGGAGAGCGCGCGAAACGGTGGGTCGAGTACCACGACGCACACGCCGCGAAGAGCACCTCGGCGTACGGCTTCGTCTGGGACACGACAGCAGACGCCGTAGGACCGTTCTGTACCGA
>JAQZDD010000327.1 GCA_028751055.1 Euryarchaeota archaeon Ods04
CGTCGGTCTGTTGGACAGCGAACGTAACCAGATACGCGGCGAGTCCGCCGAGATAATCTGGGAGATAGCGAAGGAGGAACCCCGAAAAGCGGCGGAGGCTGCCGACGGTCTCGGCGACCTACTGCGCGAGGACTACCCGCCTGCACAGCGTGTCGCGCTCGGCGCGCTCGCCGAAATCGCGGAGGAACGTCCGCACGATATCTCTCACCTCACCGACGACATCGTTCTTCTGACCGAAAGCCCCAACCGCAGGATACAGACGAAGGCTTTCCGCGTCCTCAAGAACATCGGCATGGACGGCGAAGGTATACGCGAGAGAAAGAGCGACCTCGTCAGCGGCTACGGCGACTCCGACACGATAAACGAGGACGCCAAGAGACGCGAGAGACAGACGGGCGACGGCGACCCCGAGTCGAAGTTCATAGAAGAGCCTCCCGACGTTACCTTCGACGACGTGGGGGGCATGAACGACCTCTTGGATGAACTCCACAGAAGAGTTGTGCGCCCGCTACGCGACCCCGAAGTCTACGAGGAGCACGGCGCGTCGGTCGTCAACGGCATTCTGTTCCACGGACCGCCGGGGACGGGAAAGACGTATATCGCCGAGGCACTCGGCGGAGAACTCGGCTACAGCTTCGTGCAGGTGCATTCGTCCGACGTTCTGAGCAAGTACATAGGCGAGTCGGCGAACCAGATAGAGGAGATGTTCGACGCCGCAGTCGACAACCAGCCCTGTGTCATCTTCTTCGACGAGATAGACGCAATCGCGGCGGACAGGACGGGCGACGCGGAGCAGCACCAGAGCCAGAGACAGATGGTGAGCGAACTCCTCCGCCAGCTGACACGGATACAGGGCGAACGCGTCGTCGTCATGGGTGCGACAAACATACTCGAAGAGGTAGACGACGCGATACAGAGACGTAACAGGTTCGACATGCTGTTCGAGGTACCGCTGCCCGACGCAGGTGCGCGCGAAGAAATCTTCCGCGTGCATCTGCGCGAGTCGCCCCACGACGAGGAGTCGATAGACTGGGACGTTCTCGTGGAGGCGACAGAAGGTTACGCCGCCGGAGACATAGAGACGATAGTCAACCACGCCGCGATGAAGGCGGCGGAGGAGGCACAGCACGCCGACGGCGGCGAAGTCGTCCCTATCAGCCAGAGCCACTTAGAGGCAGGTATCGAGGACGTGGAGCCGAGTTCGAAGGACCTCTCGGGCGCGGCGGACCATCTGCGCGAGCCGCCCGAGGTAGATTTCGACGATGTAGGAGGCATGGAGGGACTCAAGCAGGAACTGCGCGAACTAATTATAGAACCCTTAGAGAACCCCGAGATGTACGAGGAGTACGGTCTCACGACCGCAAACGGCGTTCTTGCGCACGGACCCCCGGGCACAGGAAAGACGTACACGGCGGAGGCACTCGCCGGTGAACTCGGATACAGATTCATCTTCGTCAAGCCCGACGACATCGTCTCGAAATGGGCGGGCGAGGCACCCAACAAGATAAGCGGTGTCTTCGACGTCGCCGTACAGAACCAGCCCTGCCTCGTTCTCATGGACGAACTCGACGCCATAGCGTCGGAGCGCGGTTCGGCGAGCGAAACCCGAACCGAACGCCAGACGGTCAACCAGCTCCTGACAGAACTCGAAAGGATAGAGGACGAGGACGTTATCGTCCTGGCGACGACGAACGCTTACGAGGACCTCGACGCCGCAGTCGTCCGCACGGGACGTTTCGACCGTAAGATAGAGTTCCCGCCGCCCGATGCGGAGGCACGTGTCGAGATTCTGAAGATACATCTACGCGAACCGCCTCTCGCCGACGACATAGACTGGGACGAACTCGCACGCGAGACCGACGGTCTGGTTGCGAGCGACCTGACGGCTGTGGCGGAGAGCGCGGCAAGGAAGGCGATAGAGGAGTCACGCGGTAGCGACGGCTTCGTCCCCGTGGGACAGAAGCATATAGAGGAGGCTGTCGAGGAAGTCGAACCGACGCTTCTCAAATGGAACGGTAACGTCTAAGCTTCAGTCGCCGTCCTTCCTCCACCGTACTATCTTGAC
>JAQZDD010000330.1 GCA_028751055.1 Euryarchaeota archaeon Ods04
GACGCCGTCTCGACCAAGCCCTACGCTTCGAGTGGAAGTTACGTCGACCGGATGAGCGACTTCTGCGGCGCGTGCGCGTACGATGTCGACGAGACGACGGGCGACGGTGCCTGCCCGTTCAACTCGCTCTACTGGGACTTCATCGAAAGAAACCGCGACGAACTCGGCGGCAGCCACCGTATGTCGCTGATGTACGGACATCTTGACAGAAAGGACGACGATGAGATGGAAGTGATACGTGAACGCGCCGACGAGGTACGCGAGAAAGCACGCGACGGCGAACTCTAGCCGGACGCGTTTACGAGCCTCTCCTTCTCCTCGCGCGAAAGAGACTTGACCTCGTGCTCGCGTGACATCGCCTCGGAACGCGTTTCGTACTCCTCGACATGGACGGGACGGACGGGCGTCCTGCCGCGCGTGTACTTGGCACCCTCACCGGCGTTGTGCTCCTTGACGCGTCTCTCGACATCCGTCGTGTAACCCGTGTAGAGCGTCCCGTCGGAGCACTCGACGACGTAGACGTAATGTGTCTTGTCCGTCATCCTCGTCTTAGTTCGGCTGGTCGTCTCTGCTGTCGTCTTCCTCTTTTTCTCTTTTTTCTTCCTCCACATCGAAGCTTCCGCCCTCAAGTATCTCCTCGGCGTCGTCGGCGTTCTCGAAAATTTCTTGCCCCTCCTCAGTTTCCTCGTTGTCGGTTCCCTCCGTGTCTCCGTCGCTGTCCTCTCCGTCGGCGTAATTCTCGTCGTCTCGGTCGGTAAAGTCGGCGTCCTCTCCGTCTCGGTCGGTGAAGTGGGCTTCTTCGGCGTCCCCCTCCTCCATCTCCCCTTCTCGCGCTACTGTTCCTCCGTGTGAATCTCCACCCGAAACAGGAACGTCGGAGTCGGTCGTTCTCCGTTTATGGCTCTTAAGTTCGCGGCTCTCGACCTGTTTTCTCTCGCGTTCCTTGTACTCCCGAAGCCGCTCGTCTATCTCGTCTACGGCGTCGGTAGGCTTCCCCGACGTAACGACGTTGACGGCTTCGCCGTCCGCCGTCCGTATCCTGAGACGTCTGCCGTCGTAGCCTACCGACGATATCTGGTCGTAGTACACCTCCTCTGTGCCCTCGCCTATCTCCGCCTCGCGCGTCCTCATACGTACCACCGAACCGTGGTGTATCGAGGCTGACGACTCGCCGACCGAGAGGTTCGCAACATCGTACTTCTCCGACGGTTCGACGAGCGGGACGCCGCCTTCGCCGTGAACGAGCGTATGGATGCTGTCTTCGTCGCCTTCGGTTTCGTCTCTAAGTACCTCCTTGCCCGCTTCCCGAACCCGAGCCACGAGTTCGTCTCTGACGCCGTCATGCGTTCTGTTCACGTACTGGATGCACGCGAACCAGACAACTCCGCCGACAGCCGCACCTGCGAGCGACGAGAGCGAGAGCCAAGCGACGGCGGAGCCGACTACCTCCGTGGGTTCGCCTGCGGGTTCGATGCCCGCGAGAGCGGCTACTTCAAGGACTGCTTCCGAGAAGGCTTCGGTCGGCTGGACGGTACCTACGCCGAGGCTCTCGAACGTTTCTTCCACTATCTCCGCGCCGACGACGAAGAAGACGCCGACTGCGGCGACGGCGGCGACAAAGACCGCCCTGCGCACAGAAGTAAGAACAGCACCGAGCGCGACGACTGCGACGCCGAAGGCGAGCGTGCCGACACCGAACCAGCCGACGGTACCTGCGACGAAGATACCCACGGCGGCGAAGACGCCCGCCGTCTTCGCGGGACGCCATCCAGCCCACCATAGGGCGTCGGTTGCCGAGCCGACGAAGCTATCGTTCATCTCTCGGCTACGGCTTCGTGCATCTACAACATAAATCCACGCCCGCGCGCGTCAAAAGTCTCCGCCGGTATGCCGGGTTCGCTCACCGTCCGTACGCCCAGAAAGACTTTTAGCCTGGTCTCCGACGTAGGTCGTATGCGCGACAAGATACGGCGACGGAGCCTCCTGCGTATCTGCGCCGTCGCGGGCGGTGTCGGCGTAGCCGGATGTGTCGAGGAAGGAGAGACCC
>JAQZDD010000035.1 GCA_028751055.1 Euryarchaeota archaeon Ods04
CCGCCGACGCCGTACTCCGTCTCCCAGTCAACTTCGGGCACTCTCTCGGACAGACCTTCGGCAAGGTACGTCTGGGCGCGCTCGGCGTTCTCTCCCACGAGCTACGTCGTAGCGCACGCCACTTGTAGCTTATCGCCGTACTTGCGCGCAACACTTTTGTCGCTGTATTACAAATAATACGCCACTATGGGGACGGTCAGTATCCGTATACCCGACGACCTCAAGGAGAGGATGGACGAACACGACGACGTGAACTGGAGTGCCGTTCTCCGCGAACATCTCAGGCAGGAGGTGGACGAGCGCGAAAAGAAGAAAGTGGCACGCGCCGTCGCAACGAGCGAGCGTCTGAGCGCGGAGATAGACGAGGAAGAAGTCGCGGACACGGACACAGCCGAGACCATACGTGACTGGAGGAAACGGAGAAGATAATGCGTGTCGTCGTAGACGCGAGCACCGTCGTCAAGTGGTACATACCTGAGAAGAACCACGTTGAGGCGAAAAGACTGCGCGACGACTACCTCGACGGAAAACATGAACTCGTCGCACCCCATCTACTCGGGTTTGAGGTCGTGAACGCTCTCAGGTACAGCGGTCACTACGAAGGCGAACGTCTCGTTGAGGCGTCGGAGTCGCTGTCCGAGTACGGCTTGGAGCTACGACCTTTCAGCGACTGCGGTCATGTCGCAGAGATAGCTGACGAACTCGATGTCTCGGTCTACGACGCGTCTTACGTGTCTCTCGCCTCCGCTGCCGGTTCGGTCGTCTTCACAGCGGACGAGGCTCTCGTCAACGAGGTTTCAGAATCGGAGTACGCCGAACACGTAGAGCATATCGGCGACTACGAGACGTTCGGATAATAAGCCGCCTTCGGTCACACGACGCGGTTCCTCAACGTCCCGACGCCGTCGTACGTAATCTCCACGTCGTCGCCGCGTTCCAGAAGACCGGGGTTTGCGGGGCTTCCGAACGCTATCACGTCACCCTCGCGGAACGTGAACCTGCGCGAAAGGAACGAGACGAGTTCGTGCGTGTCGAAGAGCATCATCTCCGTGTTGGCGTCCTGTCTCTTCTCGCCGCCGACGTAAGTCTCCATGTCGATACCCGACACGTCCACATCCGTCTCGACCCACGGACCGAGGGGCGCGGAGCCGTCGAACGCCTTGCGCGCCGTTCTGCGCTCCTGGTCGAGCGCGTCCAAGTCGTTCATTACGGTGTACCCAAGGAGTACGTCGGGCACTTCGTCCTCGGAAACGTCGTGGCATCTTTCGCCGATTACGGCGGCGAGTTCTCCGGCGTAGGTGAGTTCGTCTGTCCAGTCGGGATATACGATGTCGTCTCCGGGTGCGAGGACGCTCGTCGGAGGCTTGATGAAGAAGTCGGGTACGTCGGGCACGTCGTACTCCATCTGGTCTATCTTCTCGGCGTAGTTACGTCCGACGCAGTAGAGTGCCGACGGTTCGCAGGGAGCGAGGAGGTCGTCGTACTCTACCCTCGTTCCGTCTATCTCGCCTCCCGTGTCGTCGCCCACGTACTCGCCTTCCAGCACCTCTCCGTCGACTTTTGCTCTCGCCAGCTTCATGCAGTTCCGTGTGCTTCCACGCATATCCGTCCTTCCTTTCGTCGCGGGCGTAGTCGCGGTTAATGTGTCATAGGTTACATTTCTGAGTTAAAGTTAAACATGAGGGGTTCTAACGTACACCGATGGGAGAAAAAACGCGCAGTCCGGAGGAGATTGAGGAGCGCATAGCAGACATCCTCGGTTACTGCCGTTTGGACGGCGAACTGCACGACCCACGAGACTTCGAGGAGAAGTACGCCGGTATGCGTTGGGAATGCCCCGACTGCGACCTGACGGTAAGCAAGCGTAGCTACATGCGTGCGAGCGACCTCCAGTGGGTCATAACCCCTCATGAAGTCCCGACACAACAAGGGGGAGGCACCTCCGAAGCCGACGGAACCGAAAGAACGCCCGCGGAGAGAAGGGAGGAGAAGACGAGCCTGCTTGACAACGTGCAGAAGGTTCAGAACAACCTACTCGGTGACGATAGCCTGCGGGAGCGGGCGAAGAGTATGGGACTGAATGACGAAACACCGGCAGACGGCAGTACCGACGTTTCAGGAGGCTCCAACGGCTCCAGCTCCGACACCGAAGACGAAGAACTTGAGAGCAAAGGCGAAGAAGAAAGACAGGTTTAGCGTCTCAGTCGCTCGTCTCCTCCGAACCTCCGCCTATCTTCTCGTGCTTGTGTAAGAGAGCCATCCTCTCGCGTAGGTCGACGCCCTTCTTCTCGTAGTAACGTATCCGTGCGAAGTAGACTATGCTACCCAGCACCATCCAGCCCAAGACTACGGCGAGGGCTGTGGGCGCGCTCGAAGCCACGAGGAGCGTGAAGATGAACGAGAGGACTACGTTGCCGATGGCTACTATCTTGAGCACGGGCATCGGGAGCTTGTAGAACGAGTACTCGTACCTCTGCGGGAACTCCTTAGGCAGGTTCCAGAGCGCGACACCGCCTATCATGAACGCTATGAATATACCGGTCACGACGACAACTACGAGCCAGTCAAGGAAGTCGACCGTCGTGACGCCGTCAAGGAACTCCGTGAAGGGGACTATGAGTATCGGCGGCACACCGAGCAGGACGATGGAGCGGTGCGGTGTCTGGAACCTGTCATGTATCGCGGCGAAGTAGTCGGGGACGACCTCGTCACGTGCCGCACGCATGACCGTCCGTGAGTACGACGTGAAAAGCGTGTTGACGGTCGTCGCCGCTGCGAGCAGGGCACCGACGGCTATGATAACGATAGCCCACGTCGGAATGAGGTCTATCATGACTGTCGCAAGACCGCCTTCGACAGGCTCACCTGTCGCCGGATCTATCGTCTGCTCCCACGGTATCGCGCCGGCGAGAGCGACGACGACGGCTACGGCTAAGACGGTCACGAGACCCATACCGATTGCGAGCACCCTCGGTATGTTCTTGACGGGGTTTTCAAGCTCCTCGCCTATCTCGATTATCATCGAGAATCCTTGGAACGGTATGTACAGAAGCACCACCGCGAGTATAAACGGTCCCATGCCTTCGGCGAAAGGCTCGCCTTCGCCGTCGGGGAACAGTGGTGTCAGGTTGTCGGGGTTGAAATGGAGCGCGCCGCCGATTATGAATGTAATCATGCCCAGAAGGAGAAAAGCGACGAGTGCTATCTGTACCCTCGCAGCCATCTGTATTCCGATGTAGTTGATTATCAGGAAGCCCACGAGAAGTATCCACGCTCCGACGGAGGTGGATATATCGACGTTGCCCGGTAGTATGTCGAAGAGTATCGGAAGGTACTGCCCGAAGCCGAGCGCGGCGAAAAGGAGATACGACCAGACGGCGAGAACGGGAACTATGACCGCCAAAAGACCCCAGAAAGGTCCGACGAGACGCGACCCGTAGACGTATATGCCGCCCGCGACGGGTATCGCGCCGCCCAACTGGAGGAGAAGGAGGACGCCGAATATCATCGGCACTATGGATACGAGTATCGCCGCCGTGATGCTCGGTCCGGCTTCCGCAGCCATCTGTGTAGGTACTATGAAGATGCTCATACCGAGTGCCGTTCCGACGAGCAGAGCCACGGCACTGAACACGCCAATACGTTCGTTAATCAGCTTGTAGTCGTCTCCTGACATTCTAATTCACCGGTACGTCTGTTATCTGTTACCTCAGCCCGAGTACTTCAAGATTCCCCTAGCTTATAAGAGTTCAGATACCCGACGCGACGCGGTTTGGGGGTGAAGTCGGGTATATCTACCCTCCCGGCGTAGCATCTCGCCTCTCCTGACGTATCTCGTCCGCAAAGAGTTAAGTTCCGCCGTACGTTACTACTGACGAAGAGTATGCCCGAAAACAAGGACAAGATAGTCTCGTTCCGCGTCTCCGAGGACACGTTCGAGACGCTCTCCGAGATAGGCGAGTCGCGTGACGCTTCGCTCTCCGCGGTGTTCCGTGAGTACGTCGACATGCTCGTCAAACACGACGGCGCGGTCGAACTCGTGCCGGAGGGGCGCGCACCCGAGGACGACGACTTCCCGCCCAAGGTCAAGGTTCCGAAACAGGTTCTGCGCGAACAGGAACGTCTCGAACTCGAAAACGAGCATCTCCGTGAGCAGATAGAGGAGCACAAGGAGTACATCAACAAGCTCAAAGACCGTCTGGAGGACGACGAGAACGTCGAACACGTCATGCTCGGAAACGTCGACGCAGAGTACAGGTAACACGTTGTGGCGTCAGATAGAGCTGTGTTAACCACCTCCATAGCTTATATTAACTATCGTTCTTATTTTCAGGCATGACCACAGCCTTCGACGAAGCTATCGACGAGCCGCCGGAGGACGCGGAGGACTACGAGCTTTCCGTCGACGATGTGATGACCGACGGCTACGTCTCCGTTACCGAGGACACGAAAATAAACGAGGCTATCGACGAGTTTCAGCGGTACGCGCCCGACGACCCCGAGAAGACGACCGTCTACTACACGTAAGTCGTGGACGACGGCGGCAAGCTCGTCGGTGTCGCGTCGCTCCGTGAGATGCTGTCAGCCGACGGCGACGCGCCGATGTCAGAGATCATGCAGACGGAGCTTGTCACGTTCTCTCCCGAAGCCGACGCCGAGCAGGTGGCAGCTGACGTGGCGGACCTGCACTTCCCCGCCGTGCCTGTCGTGAACGACGAAGGTGTTCTGGTCGGAATCGTACGTTCTGAGACGCTCCTTGACGTGGTGGAGGAGGAGTCGAGCGAGGACATGCTCCGTATGCAGGGCATGAATGATGAATCCGTCGAACTACTCAGCTAACCATGAACATAGACTGGTTTGGATATTCATCACCTTTAATATAGAACAATACATAACTGGTTATGTGTTGGAAACAACCCGCACCTACGTTGGCACGATAGCCAACCATAGTCAGGTCGAAGACGACCTTGACAAGTGCGGGTTTTCCGCCTCGAAACTATGGAACGTTGGTCGCCACTATATCCAAGAACGCTGGGACGAAGACGGTGAGATTCCCGACGAAAGCGAACTCAAGTCGGAGTTGAAGCACCACGAACGCTACAAGGACTTACACAGTCAGTCCAGTCAGAGAGTTCTTGAAGAGCTTTCTGAGGCGTTCAACGGTTGGTACAACTCTGACGGCGGAAACAATCCACCCGGCTACAGAAAACGTGGCGACGACCACCCACGCTCTACCGTTACATGGAAGAAACGCGGTATAAAGCACGATGACGAGTACAACAGGTTACGACTCTCTAAAGGCTGGAATCTAAAGGAGAGTCGTGATGACTACATTCTCGTGGAGTACGAGACTCGTCCAGATGTAGAAGTCGAAAACGTACAGCAAGTACGAGCGGTGTGGAACGGAGACAGATGGGAAGTGCATATCGTCTGTAAGAAAGAGATACCTGTTGAGGATGCACCCGGTGACAACGTAGCAGGCATTGACCTCGGCATAAAAAACTACGTCGCTATAGCGTATGGAGATGGTGACGCAGAAGTCTACCCCGGCAACCGTCTCAAGCAAGACAAACACTACTTTACACGGGAAGAGTATCAGACAGAAGGTGAAAATGGACCTTCAAAAAGAGCGTTACGCGCACGTCGTAAGCTGTCTCGTCGGAAAGACCACTTCTTGCACACGTTGTCTCGCCACATCGTTGAACGGTGTGTGGAGAAAGAAGTAGGGACTATCGCTGTAGGTGACTTGGATGATATACGAGAGGACGAAGATGGAGAGAGTCGTAGCTGGGGTAGGTCGGGCAACAAGAAGTTGCATGGATGGGAGTTCGACCGTTTCACCCGATTGCTTGAGTACAAAGCTGAGGAGTACGGTATCTTGGTAGAACGTGTTGATGAGGGGAACACGTCAAAGACCTGTTGTTGCTGTGGTAAGATAGACGATAGCAACCGTGTAGAGCGTGGTCTATACGTCTGTACTTCGTGTGATACGGTGATGAACGCAGACGTGAACGGTGCGGTAAATATTCGTAGAAAGATAACTCAGAGTCCTCCCTCGGAGGATATGAGTAACGGCTGGTTGGCACAGCCCAGAGTCTATCTGTTCGATACTACGGCTGGAATCGTGCCACAAGAACAGGTAGACTGCAAACCCTAATATCCCAACGTGGGATTCCCGCGTTCGTGAATCGTAGATTCACGAGCAAGCGAATCTTCGATTCGCATACGTCTTTAGGCGCGGGAGGATGTCAACTGTACGTCGCTGTCGGCTTACTTCTCGTAGCCATCTCGCCTTACGTTGTCTTCTACGAGGAACAGACCTTCTTCGGCGTCGGCTTCGCAGTCTTGGGGTTCGCTCTCATAGCAGACGAACTCTTCCGTAAGAAGGACGGCAGAACTGAGGAGGAAGATACGGAAAAGGACGAAGCCGGAGATACGAACAACGCGGATGAGAGTACCTCCCAGTCCGAGTCGGAGACCGACGCCTAGCGCGTTTCCTCAACTTCATCGTCGCTGTCCCCGTCGCCATCCCTGTCGCCGTCAATATCACTGTCGCCGTCCTCCCTACCGTCATCCTCACCGTCGCCGTCGGTGTCCTTTCCTCGCTTATCGTTCTCGTCTGCCGGTTCCTCAGTCTCGTCGTCGTAGCTGTGTTCCAGCCTGACCGTGTTGCCCTCCTCGAAGAACGTAAGTTCGCGCTGCGGGAACGGTATCTTGACTTCCTCTTCTCGGAACTTTTCGTTTATGTGTTTGATGAGTCTGTGGCGCGCTCGTCCCCACCGTGACGGACGTCCTATGTAGCACTGTAGCTGTGCGGTTATCGCCGAGTCGTCGAAGTCACGGAACCGCACGACAGGATTCGGTTTTTCGAGTACCAGTTCCTCGTCGTCGGCGCATTCAAGGAGTGCTTCCTCAACGGTGTCAAGGTCGGAGCCGTACGCCACACCGACATCGAGACGTATCCTCCTCCTGCGTGCGGGTGCCGACTCGTTCACGACCTGTGTCGAGTTCATCTCGGCGTTCGGCACGGTTACCGCGACGTTGTCGCGTGTCAGTATCGTCGTGCTCCTGATGCTCATGTCCACGACGGTTCCGCGTTCGCCCGATTCAAGCTGTATCATGTCGCCTATCTTGTACGTCTTGTCGAGGTAGAGCGAGATACCACCGAAGAAGTTGCCTATCGAGTCCTGTGCGGCTATGCCGATTATGATGCCCAGTATTCCCGCCGACGCGAGCAGAGGAGTTATGTTGACGTTCCAGACGCTCAGGAGCAGGAAGAACGACGCGAGTACGACGAAGAAGTCAAGCGTTATCTTGAACACAGGGGTTATCTGTCTGTCCGTCGGCGTGTCCCTGCTCACGGAGACGGCACGGTTTACGACACGTATGACCGCGTGTGCCCAGAGGACGACTATGAGCGAGAGGACGATAGCGGAGATGTAGAACTCGATGTCACCTACTTCGGGCAGGAGCGGAACGACGACGTAGACGCCAGCCAGGAAGACTGTGACGTACAGCGTCGTGTGCGTCTCCTCGAAGAATACTCTTTCGTAGCCTTCGGAGGAGAGCCAGCGTTCGAGAAGATACCGTCCCACGACCTCGATTATCTTCGCGGCTACGAGGGACAGCGCGAGAACTACGGCTATCTGTGCCCAGTCCGGAAGTGCCGTTATCCGCTCGACGGAGGTGGCGGACGCGAGGTTGAGAGCGGAAACGACAGCAGCAGCGGAGTCCGGTACGGACACGGATACCATCGGGTTGATGAAGTCAGTTGTCGGGCATAAGCTTTTGTGACACCTGTCGCGTTGCGTTCTTCCGTCGCGGCGGCACGTGTGGCTCAGTCGTCTCTACGTGCAACTCCTGCGTCGTGCTCCTGCCGCATCAGGCGTCTTGCGTCCTCGCGTCCGTGTCTGCGTATCTCGTCGACGTAGCCTTCGTCGTCTATGACTCCTTTGACGTGTTCGACGAGAACGTCGGAGGCGAGAACGTCGGGTACGGCGACGAAGAGCGCGCCCGCGTCAAGGAGTTCGGTCGCC
>JAQZDD010000235.1 GCA_028751055.1 Euryarchaeota archaeon Ods04
AACAAAGGGCGTTTCCCCGTCTCGTCGTTGTACCGTTTGTACGCGCCGACTATCGCCTCGTCGCCCTTCTCTGAAGATATCTCCTCACCATAGCTGTGACTCTTGAGCGCGGAGTGCTGGACGACGCCGAGACGTCCCTGTCGCTGTGCTCCGCCGGGCTGGTTCGTCATCCGTTTGAACTCGTCTCCGAACGCCTCGACGAGTTCACGGACGTTACCGCTGCCGTGTTTATGGTCCCAGTTCATCTCTCTGCGTACGCCCTCGGCGAGTGCAAATCCGTTGACGAGAGGCGGCTTGTCTGTGTCCGACGAATCCGGGTTCATGTTCAGACTCGTGTCGACGCGCCACGGATACAGGTTGGTGTCGAATCCGACGAAACGCGGTTCGTGTCCGTGGTTTATGTTGGCGCGTCCCTCTTCTTCCAAGAACATCTCTACGTCTTTCTGGTTTCCGAGGTCAAGCACGTCGGAGCCGACGAAAATTCTCGCGTACTCCGACGGCTCAGGGAGGTCGTTGTAGGCTGTCTCGCCGTGTTCGATGCTCACCGATTCTCTCGCCTCTTCGTAGTCGTCCTCCTGTTTCGTGAACCTCACGGTGCTCCTGTCTGCGTCCTTCAACTCGAACTCGACCAACTCGCCTATCTCGTCGCACGGGTGTTCGACCTTCACCTTCTCTGTTCCCGTGTCGTGGAGAGCGTTCAGGAGCACCGTGAGTTCTGATTTCTCGACCTTCACCTCTCACACCTCCTCCGTGAAGTCGTACAGTTCGGTTGCCGTCGACGGTATGTTGTGGTACGCCTCGCCGTAGTGCTCCTCGGTCTCTATGAGGAGGTAGAAGACGTGGTCCGCGCCTTTCTGTACGCCGGTCTGCATCGCTATACCGGACATGTACTTCCTTCCCGGCGTCATGTTGATGGCGACCTCGGCGTCGTCTTCTTTCGCCTCGTCTATCGCGTCCCGGACCGTCTCGTAGTAGCCTGCGAAGTCGGTCTCCTCCTCAGTGTTCTCGAACCTGACTTCGGGTATCTCGCCGTAGACGGCGACGACGTCGCTCGCCGCCTCGGCTATGCCTTCCATCTCGGCGGCGACCTTCGGGTTCTGTACGAAGACGAGCGTATCGGGCACGAAACCCTCCTCGCACGCCGCGCAGAGCGGGTCGACGACCGAACCCGTCGTCGTACTACCGGGGGATATCCAGACGTGAGTCATGAGCCATACTCGGAACGCCAGTTCAAAAACGTTCGTGCGGGCGAAGATAGCATCAACAGATATGGCATCATCTTCCGTCCCCGGCGTCCTCCTGTGCCTGTCTGTCTTCGTGTGTGTATCCCTCGGTAGAGCCTTCCTGCCGAACCTCGCTCACGCGCCGCGACGTGGCACGCTGTGCCTCCACCGACCCCTCTCCGCTGTGGTCCATGTCCAACGATTTTTTCGCGTCCATCCCGACGCTTTCCGCCGTGAGAGCGGCGTCCTGGTTCGCACCGATGAACAGGAACTCCCAGCCCTCCTCGCGTTTCTCCTCGACGCGCTCACGAACCGTCTCCTGCGGCGTCTCCGAGGCGTTCTCCTTGCCGTCTGTCAGCACCACCACGACGACGTTGTCGGACTGGTTACGCTCAGCCAACGTCTCGATGTGGTCTTCCGTCTCTCCGACGGCGCGCGTAATCGCGTCGTGGAGTGCTGTCCTACCTCCTGGACTGTAGTTCTCGTCGTCGAGTTCGGGAGCGTCCTCGATATCTATCGCGCGGTAGAGAAGTTCGACGTTTGTATTGAACTCGTAGAGGCTGACCGTCGCCTCGCCCTCCTCTTCCTTCTGTTCTCTCAGGAAGATGTTGAACCCGCCCTTAGTGTCGTCTTCTATCCTCGACATCGACCCTGACGAGTCGAGTACGAACGTCACGTGTGTCTTCGTCTTGTTTTCTGTCATGGAAGCCGACCTACGCACCACCGTGAAGTAAGTTCAACGCCTTACTACCTATACTAACCATACCTATTATACTTCTCTAACGAGACGTACGCGTATGTTCAACGACACCGTACACATCGTGCCGTTCGGATTCGAGTACGAACGTGTCCTCAGACCGATAGAGGAAGGAAAGGCGGACGTCGTCGTCCTTGTGAACAACCAGTCGGACATAAGCGTCCGGCTGGAGTTCCAGGACGAACTCCAAGAGAAACTCGAAGACGACTCCGGAATACGCCTCGACGCGAGGTACTGCGACATATTCGACATGTACGAGTCGATGGAGACTATTCTCAAGGCTATCTCGGACTACGCCGACGAAGATGTCTACGTCAACCTTGCGACGGGGACGAAGGTCACCGCCGTGTCGGGTATGATAGCCTGCATGGCGACCGACGCCGAACCTTTCTACGTCCAGTCAAGGCTGAGTACCGCGGACAGACCGACCAAGGACGAACTCCCCAAGTTCGACGAGGTCGTCGGTCTACCTGACTATCCGATAGAGAAGCCTACGGACGACCAGATACGCGTGATGGAGTACATCTACACGGGGATGGGCGACAGCACGGTGAGAAAGAAGGATATCATAGAGTTCGCCGACGAGGAGAATCTGGAGTTCGCGTCAGGCTCCGAAGATGTGTCCGAGAAGGCTCTGTATCCACGTCTGAACTCTCATATAGTGGATCCGCTTACAGAGAAGGGTTTTCTCAGAACCGAGGAGAGAGGGAACACGACCAAGGTACACCTGACGGAAGAAGGAGAGAAGGCCATCAGAGCCTTCCGGCACATCGTTTAGTTACCGTCCTGTCTCGTGTGTCGTTGAGAAGTCGCGTACTTGCGCGAAAGTAGTATGTGTAGTAAAGTAAGTAAATGTTGTAAGACGTTGAAGTTACTACGCCACGCATTCTACCATTACTGTATGACGGAAAAGGAGGCTTACATGTCACTCGAACGTCTCGA
>JAQZDD010000396.1 GCA_028751055.1 Euryarchaeota archaeon Ods04
AGATGCACGAGGAGAAGGCTTACCTGACACTGCGTCAGGTCTTCGACGGCGTCGTCGAGGTGGAGGAAGACGAAGAAGGCAGAACGCGTCTCCGTATCGTAGGTCTGACAGACGAGCCTACCGACTGGGTTACTTTGGGGGAATGCTCTTAGTAAAACCCGTTTCGAGGGACGGGAGGAATTTGAACGCCGGTCTCACGTTCACCTCGCTTCGCTCGGTGCTGCGTGCTCCCTGGTTCAAATCCCACCTGCCGGTTCACTCGTTCGTTACACTCACTCGTTCACTATTCAAATCCTTCCGGTCCTCAGTCGTTCGTAGAACTCACTCCTTGCGGGCCGGGAGGGATTTGAACCCTCGGTCACCTGGTTAAGAGCCAGGTGCTTTAACCGGACTAAGCTACCGGCCCACATGGGTTTGTGCGAGACGGCGCGTCTAATACGTTGTGATTCAGAAGACTCATATGCGGCGCGTTCCAATTCTGTGATACATGTCAGAAATGGAAAGTGCCGTCGGAGCCAAGCCCGACGAACTCGCCGCTCTCAAACTCTTAGGACTCGAAGGCGGCGTTGAGGCGGGTGCGAAGGTCTCCTGCAGCGACCTTGCCTCACGGATGGACACGAGCGACCAGACGGCGTCGCGTCGTCTGCAGGCACTCGAAGAGGACGGTCTGGTGGAGCGCGAGATGCTGTCCGACGGTCAGTGGATAGAGGTTACGGAGGACGGAGAGAAGGTTCTGCGGCGCGAGTACGACGACTACCGACGTATCTTCGAGAGCGCGGAGACGGTCGAACTAGTCGGCGAGGTCGTGAGCGGCATGGGCGAGGGCAAGTACTACATCTCGCTAGACGGATACGTCGAGCAGTTCGTAGAGAAGTTAGGATACGAGCCGTTTCCGGGAACGCTCAACCTTTCGCTCGACGACGAGAGCACGCGGAGGCGTGCCGCGCTCGAAAACGTCGAAGGGACGCTGATAGAGGAATGGGAGAACGAGGAACGCACCTTCGGCGCGGCGACGTGCTACGAAGCGTCGATAGACGGCGTCGAGGCGCACGTGATACGTCCGCACCGTTCCCACTACCCCGACGAGACTCTTGAAGTCATCGCTCCCATAAAGCTACGCGACGAACTCGGCATCGACTACGGCGACGACGTGACCGTGGAGGTGAGTCTCGAATGAGCGTCAGAACGGGCATGAAGGACGCTCTCGCCGACCTCCGCGACGGCAAGCCGATACTCGTCCATGACTTCGACGACCGCGAGGACGAGGTCGACATCGTCTACGCCGCGAGCGAGATGACGCACGACAAGGTGGCACGCCTCCGGAACGACGCGGGCGGTCTGGTCTGTGTCGCAGTCCATCCCGACGCCGCGCGTGCACTCGGTCTCGGATATCTTGAAGACACGCTTGCCGAGGCGGGCAACGGAAGACTCGTCGACGCCGAACTCGGCTACGACACACGTTCCTCCTTTTCGACGTGGGTAAACCACCGTTCGACACGGACGGGCGTGACAGACAACGACCGCGCAAAGACGATACGGCGTGTCGCTGACGCCGTCGAGACGGTTCTCGCGGGCGGCG
>JAQZDD010000130.1 GCA_028751055.1 Euryarchaeota archaeon Ods04
CTGTCGAGCACCTTTTCGGCGACCAGACACGCCATCGTCTGTCGTCTCGCCGCCTCTATTTCGGCTGTGACCGACCTCCGTCTGGAGGTTGACTCCCCCGTGCCGCACGATATCGGCGCGGACGAAACCGCTGAGACGCAGGCAGAGGACGAACACAGACAGGTGAGGCGGGCACGTGCATTCATGGACGCCTTCAGAACCGCCAGCAGGTCGCGCGCCACACGTCTCGTGGACACTGTTCGTGAGGAGCATATGGCTGACAGGCTCTCCGAACTCGACGGAGTAGACGCCGAAAAAGATGTTGTCGCTGTCGTCGGTATCGACCACCTCGACGCCGTCGCCGAACTTCTGGATTCGAACAAGGAAGAGTAACGCATTGTTACATGTCCGTAGGATGAAGGTAGCCACCACATAACAAAATACCCCGGGACCGTATCCCGCTGTGTATGGCAAGCATAAACCTGACAGACGACGACGAAGGAAAGCGTGTAGTCAACTCGGAGGGCAGCAAGATAGGTAAGGTAATGAAGGTAAAGGGTGGCAGGGCGCACGTCAACCCCGACCCGAGCATAACCGACCAGATACGGTCGACGCTTGGCTGGGATGACGATGACGAGGACAGCTACGTTCTGGAGACGGACCGCATCAAGAAGGTCACGGACAAAGAGATACGTCTCAAGGAATAGAGCGACCGTTCGCGTACCCTCACTCTTTTGCCGTTCGCGCGTCTACGCGTCCTATGCCTCTCGACCCCGTCCATGTCGACGGGATAGACTCGCTCGCGCGACGCATACGCGACGACTACGACGACCCCGAGGACTCGACCGAACTCGACGTTCTCTGGGACTTTCTCAGTCCGTTGCGTGACGACGGCGAGCGTGTCTTCCATCCTGTCGCCGAACACGGAAAGCGTGCCGTCGCTCTCGACCGTATCGCGCTCGCCGACGACGAGTTTCCTACACAACACGGCGTCGACGCAGGGACGCTCAACCCGCGTTCGTTCACCAACGGTCTGACGCTCGACGTGGCGCACGCCGCCGCAGCGTCCGTGCCGACGGACCTCTCGCTCCACCGTAAGCGCACCATCGTTACGGCGGTACATTCGAACGACCACCGTGTCCTATTCGAGAACTCATGGGACGGCTTCGACGACGACTCCGCCGACGGACGTGTCGTTCAGGCACCGCGCGACACCGACAACGCACGCGAGTCGGCGCACGTCTACGCCCTCTACCTTTCTGAGTCGACACATCTCGGCAAGACGTACGACGTAGCCGACGACCTGCTCTACTTAGACGGGCCTCTCTACCCGCTCGGCTTACTGCGTTGGCTCGACATCGACCCGACTTTCCGACGGAGCGACCTCACCGACGAAACCATGTCGAACTACTTCGGTACGTACGAGCGCGCTCTCGAAGACGGCGTGCCCGTAGTCGGCTTCGTAAAGAACCCGTCGTGCTCGCGCGTCGTCAGCCGTCTCCGCGACGTAGGTCCGCCCGTGCCTTGGTCGAACGACGCGGGCTTGTTCAGACACTTCCTGTCGTCGGACGACGGCGGAGACCTGACCTTCACCAACTGGTTCGTGTCACGTTTCTACGCCGACGCTCTTTCGGACATCGCTCCGCCCCTTGACGCATCGCTCGACGACCTCGTACCCGCTGTCATGTATATACACGACCCTCGCCACGGTACGGTGCACCGCGCCGAGACACCTCTCGGCTTCGTACGTGACGACGGTAGACGCGACGCTATCACGAGACAGACGCTCAAAGAGGTCGCCGTTTCGCGCGTTCCGCGTGCCGTCGCAAAAGCCGACTCGCTCGCGCGCGTATCGACCGGGCAACGCGACAGCCTCGTAAGGCGTTTCGAGGACGTTTTCGGTACGGCGGAGGAGGCAAGCTACGACCGCGACCGGTGGGGCTACGTCAGGTCGTCGACGGGGTTGACGCTGTAGTTTATCGAGAGTATTCCGTCGGTCGAACGTAACGAGCCGACGAAGTCGCGTACGTCGTCGAGAGAGCCTTCAACCACGAATAGCTCCATGCAGTACTCGTCGCCGCCTATGCACGAATGGACGTTGCTCCTCACTATCTCCTCGTGTTCGTGGCGCATGCCTATCATCTCACTCTCGACCTCGCTGTTCTCGAACTCGAATATGACGGTCACCGTCGCCACTAAGTGTCGTCCTTCCAGACTCGAATCCTCGAACTCGCCCATGAGCGAACGTACCGACTCACGCAGGAGTTCGCTCCTTCCCGAGTATCCGTGCTGTTCGGCGAAGTCGTCCATCTCCTCAAGAAGCTCCTCCGGAACCGATATGCTTACTACAGCCATGTTATTAATTCGTGACGGTGTATTAAAAACTAGTTGTTAAACTTTTTTCGGTTCTTCGGAGGTGTGGCACGAAACCGGACTCGACAACGTTTAGACACCGGACTCTTACCATATGTAACGAAAGAGCTTATATGTTTGGACTGCGTAAGTATAAACGTGATGGTCAAAGAACACACAAGAACTGAGGAATCAGTAAGAGAGTACGAAAAGGAGGTGGAAGAAGAAGAGGAAGAGACAGAAGAGGAACTCGTGTGTCCCGAGTGCGGCTCCGAGGACCTCGTAGAGGACACCGAACGCGCCGAGGTCGTCTGTAACGACTGTGGACTCGTCGTCGAGGAGGACCAGGTCGACCGCGGACCCGAGTGGCGAGCGTTCGACTCCGACGAGCGCGACGACAAGTCGCGTGTCGGCGCGCCTATGACGAAGCGGATGCACGACAAAGGTCTGACGACCAACATCGACTGGCGCGACAAGGACGCCTTCGGTCAGTCGTTGTCGGCGGACCGCAGGGCGCAGATGAAGCGTCTGCGCAAGTGGCAGAACCGCATCCGTACTTCGGGTTCGAAGGAGAGGAACCTGCAGTTCGCGCTCGGTGAGATAGACCGTATGGCTTCGTCGCTCAACGTCCCCGAGTCGACGCGCGAAATCGCATCCATGATCTACCGTCGCGCGCTCGACGAGAACCTGCTTCCCGGCAGGTCGATAGAAGCCGTGTCGGCGTCCGCGCTGTACGCCGCCTGCAGGCAGGAGAACATACCGAGGTCGCTCGACGAGATATCCGACGTCTCGCGCGTCGAGAAGCAGGAGGTCGCGCGTACCTACAGGTACATCGCGCGCCAGCTCGACCTCGAAATCGGACCGACCGACCCCGCGGAGTTCGTGCCGCGGTTCGCGTCCGAACTCGGTCTGTCCGAGGAGGTCCAGCAGAAGGCTATCGAGATAATCGAGGAAACTTCGGAGCAGGGTCTCCTGTCGGGCAAGTCGCCGACGGGATACGCCGCTGCGGCTATCTACCTCGCGTCGATACTCTGCAACGACAAGAGGACGCAGAAGGAGGTCGCCGAGGCGGCGAACGTGACGGAAGTGACGATACGCAACCGTTACCACGAGCAGGCTGAGGCTATCGGCGCGGGCGTCTGAATAAGCCGTCGAGTACAGTAAGCGTCGGATTCTTTCTTCGGAGTACCTCTATCAACCCAGAGGGAAGGTCAGCCCGAAACGTTCGCAGAGTTCCGGGACGCTTTCGAAGTCCATATCGAGCGAGTACTTCTCGCTTATCTGAGCTAACTGCTCAATGTCGCCACCCGCCTCGGAAACCTCTCGGAAGAAGTCCTCGAAGCCGGCGGGCGATATGACTTCGATGATGTGGCACGGCACGTCGCCGGCGTTCCAGAACGTGTGCCACTGTTCGCGCGGCTTGTGAACCCACGTCCCCGGACCAGCCTCAACGACATCGTCGCCGAGCAGTGCACCCATCTTCCCCTCCAACACGTAAGAGTACTCGTCTTCGTTGTGATGGTAGTGCAGGGGGGCAGCCAAGATGCCGGTGTCGATTGGGTGATGAACGACGGCGAAACGCTCGTCCGTGTCGGTTCCGTCTATCTTCCAGTCCACCCCGAACCCACCCATGTCGACGGAGTCGCTTTCTCCGGACAAAATAACGGTCGGTGTCTGTGTCTCTGTGTCTTTCCTCGGTTCCTTTTTTTCTGTCATGTATCTCACCACTCCCCCTCACAGGGATACCATGAATAATAATGATACAAATGCTTATTTCTTGTGCAGAGACTCAGCGGAGGACAGACGCAGAATCACCCGAGGATAGCGTCACGGAAAACCGATGACGGCTGACGACGAGAAAGACGATGCCGTCGACTGCGTGAGAACAAGCGTGGCTTCTGTCGCTCTCCGGAGCCAACGCACGAACTTAGATAGCCAAAGCCTAAGACCTAAGAGCCGTCCGTCCGTAGCCGTTCCACATGTCAGGCGACGACTATGACTCACTCTCGCTTTCGGAGATATACGACGA
>JAQZDD010000113.1 GCA_028751055.1 Euryarchaeota archaeon Ods04
CGCCGAATATCCAGAGCGTAATCGAGGAGATGCCGATGTCGTAACGCCGCGCTGTCCACGCGTGCCCGAGTTCGTGTATCGTGACGCCGAAGAAAAGACCGACTGCGGCGAGGGTTCCGAGTATCCAAGGCGTGTTGCCCGCCTGCAGCTGCTCGGGCGAGAGTTCGTGCGCCGAAAGCCCTGAGAGAAGGTCGACCCATATCTCAGCACCCTGCTGTGAACTGACCTGCCCCCCTATGAGCCAGACTATGACAGGCAGAAACAGAACGAGCGTTATGTTGACCCGTATGGGTATCCCCGTGACGGTCGCTATCCGGTAGTTCCACATCAGCTTATGTAGGTTCTTCTCCGACTTCCTCTTTGTGTTCGTCGACGAGAGGTGCCTCGGCTATCTTTGTGTAAAGCTTCTCAAGAACGTCCTCGCGGCGTCCCTGAACGAACTTGAGCGAACCGACGACGAGATGTCCGCCGCCGTGGACGCCCGCGCCGACCATCTCTTCCTGAAGCTCGTCGACGATGTCGGGGATGTTGATGCCCACGCCCTCGGCGCGTATGACGCAGAAATCAGGTCCGTAGCCGACGGTGACGACTCCGCCGTCGTGTTCCTCCACCTTGCCGTCGTGTACGCGCCCCGTCGTCTTTCCTGGCCCGGGGAAAGTGAACTTATGTGTGAAGTTCTCTACGTCTAAGGTGCAGAGAGTCGCGCCGTTTGGCAGGCTGACCTCGTCAACGTGCGCACGAGCGGCGTCCATCTGTCTCCCGAACGCCTCCTCGGCGAGCGACTTGAGGTGCGGCACGAGTTCGTCGTGTGAGTCGTTCTCCTCCACGTCCAAGATGTGGTTGATTATGTGCCTTCCGTCGTCGTACTTTAGCTGGTAAGACTCGTAGTCGAGCGCGTCTGCGATGTCGTCGATATGCTCCTCGTCGTAGCCCTGTTCGCGCGCGAGTTCAAGGTATGCTTCCATTTCGGGTGCCTCGGAGTGGTCGCCCTTTCCGGCGACAGCGGGGACGTGCAGAAGGTCTTCCTCGACCGACGGCTCTATGAGGCGCGCGAGTTCGACGCACAGCATACCGGAGGTGAGCGAGTAGTCGCCGCCCTCCAGATACGGGTTGACATGCTCCTCGACGAGCGGCTCTATCTCGTCGTCGGGCGAGTGGTGGTCGACGACGTAGACAGGTATGTCGTATGCGTCTAACGTCCTGTACGCGTCGGCGTCGTCCTCGGTCGAACCGTTGTCGAGCATCAGAACGACGGGCTTCGGATGTCCGTGACGCTCGACATCCTTGAGCGCGTAGTTGAGGTCGCGTGTAACGTCCTCCATCTCGTAGAAAGGTGCGCGCGACGGCATCCTGTTGAACTTGTGGTACTTAGCCTCGGTATCGTCGACAGCCTCGTCGAAAAGCGAGAAGACGGCGCGTTCGACCGCGACGCCGCTCGCCATTCCGTCGGCGTCGGCGTGGTGGCGCACGACGACGGGACGGTCCTTCATGACGGCGCGCCTGATTCCTCTGGCGACCTCACGCAGACGCGGGTAGAGGGCGCGCAGACGGTCGGAGTCGACGATGGGTTCGAGTTCGGGGGGTTCGGCACGTTCGTCGAGCGCGGCGGAGAGTCTGTCGCGTACCTCCTGTGCGTCCTCTCCTTCGAGAACCTCAAGCTCGTCCGCCTCCAACTGCAGGTCTCCTTCACGCGTCTCGACCTCTCCGACGACACGGACGGCGTCGCCCTCGTCCGCCTCGGGGTAGGCGCGCTCGCCCGCGCCGACGAAAGCCGCGCAGTCAACCGTTCCTGTGCCGTCGGCGAGCGTGAATATCGTGGGTCCACCCGTCTGGCGCACCGAAAGTATCTCAGCCTCGACGGTCACGTCGTCGTCCTCGACGAGTTCGCCTATCGGCGTCCTCGGAGGCTCCTCTTCTTCGCCGTCGTGTTCGCCCACATACACCTCGTCGTAGTCGTGCATGTGCACCGGCGTGAGGCTCAGGTTTCCGTCGTCACGTATCTCCTCGACACGTACCTTGACATCGTCGCCGATTTCGAGCGGCGACGCAAGGTTCGACTCGTGCACCAAGCCGCTTATCGAGTCGTTGAGGCTCACGAAGACGCCGTAGTCGACGACTCCGTTGACGTATCCTTGGTAGGCGCGCCCCTCCTCCACGTCGTCCAAGCTACATGTCTCGTCGAGATGGTAAAGAACCGGTCCGTCGGGTTCGTCAGTCTTGTCTGTCATCACGGTATCCTATGGGCGCACCTTTAATCGGTGTTTGGGTTCGGTATGACAAGAGTAATTAACGCGACACACACATCTCAGACTACAACTAATGGGTCTGTTCAGGTCGAGTCCGGTGCTCGGTATCGCCGAAGAGACGTTGGAGTTCGTCCTCGAAACGTGTGCCGACACACATCCGAACGAGTTCATGGGACTCTTACGCGCCGAGGAGTCTTCACGTCTGAAGTTCCGTGGAGCCAACCCCGGAAAGGGACGTGTCATAACCGACATACTCGTGATACCCGGCACGGAGTCGGGCGAGGCGATGGCGACCCTAAAGGGCGACATGATACCGACCAACGTAGGCGGTTTGGGCACGGTACATTCGCATCCCTCGGGAAGCACACGTCCGAGCAACGAGGACCTGCGGACGTTCTCGAAGAAGGGCGTGAGACATATCATCGTCGCAAGCCCGTACGACAGAAGTTCGTGGCAGTGTTACAACTCAAAGGGCGAACCCGTCAACCTGCCGGTGCTCGAAGTCGAGTTCGACGACGAAAATCCGTTCGAACCCGAGAACACAGGATTCTTCTAATATGAGCGAAGCTCCGAGTACGAAAACGGTGCGAAAAGCCAGCAAAGCAGGAGAAGACAGTGACTAAGGTACTCGCAACAGGCACGTTCGACATACTCCATCCGGGACACGTCCACTACCTTAGGGAGTCAGCGAACCTTGGCGACGAACTCGTCGTCATAGTGGCGCGCGAGTCGATGGTGAACCACAAGAACCCGCCCGTCGTTCCCGAGGAGCAGAGGCGCGAGATGGTGGACGCGCTGAAGCCCGTCGACCGCGCGGTGCTCGGAAGCGAGGAGTCGATATTCGAGCCTCTCCACGAGATACGTCCTGACATCGTGACGTTGGGGCACGACCAGCACTACGACGAGGACGAACTCCGCGACGAACTGCACGAGCGCGGCTTCGACGCCGACGTTGTACGCGTCTCCGGACGCGAAGAGGACGAAGACGAGATACTTTCGACGAGCCGTATAATCCGTAAGGTTCTGGAAGAACGTAGCGACGCTTAGAGTTCAGAGGTACGGAGACATCCTCTCGACGCCTTCGACGATACGTTCCTCGCTCGCGGCGTACGAAAGACGGACGTATCCGGGCACGCCGAACGCGCTTCCGGGCGTAGTAGCGACGTGTTCCTCCTGTAGTATCTTCTCACAGAGCGCGGCGTCGTCGTCGGTTCCGACGGGCACGAAGGCGTAGAAAGCACCCTGTGGCTTGGGCATCTCGACGCCAACGTCGGCGAGCGTGTCGACGAGCGTGTCGCGCCTGCTCTCGAAAGCCTCGACCATCTCCTCGACAGGTTCCTGCGGTCCGTCTATGGCGGCGACGCCTCCGCGCTGTGCGAAAGAGGTCGCGCACGAAACCGAGTGCGAATGCACCTTCGACGACTGCTCCCTGAGTCCGTCGGGAGCGACGTAGTAGCCGAGTCTCCAGCCGGTCATGGCGTACGACTTCGAGAAGCCGTTTACGGTGACGGTACGCCCGCTCATGCTGTCCATCGCGCCGAGCGAGTGGTGCTCCGCGCCGTAGATTATCTCCTCGTATATCTCGTCGCTTATGACCCAGAAGTCGTGGTCGACGGCTAAGTCACGTATCTCTTCGAGTTCTTCGCGCGAGAAGACCGCGCCTGTCGGGTTCGACGGCGTGTTGACTATCATGAGACGCGTTTCGTCGCTCACGTGCTCCGCTAAGTCGACGTTGCCGACGGTGAAGCCGGTTGAGGCGTCGAGTGTAACACGGTTTAGTTCGCCGCCAGCCATCTTGACCATGGCTTCGTAAGACACCCACGCAGGGTCTAAGAGGACGACCTCGTCGCCGTCGCGCACCAACGAGAAGACGGTCTCGAAAAGTGCCTGTTTCGCACCCGGCGTTACGACGACCTCGTCGCGGTCGACGCTGAGACCGTTGTCCTCCCTCAGCTTGTGCGCTATCGCTTCGCGCAGGTCGGGGATGCCCGCGCTCGGCGTGTATCCTGTCTCTCCGCGGTCAAGCGAAGCCTTCGCCTCCGTCCGTATATGTTCAGGCGTCGTGAAGTCAGGTTCGCCTACGCTCAGGTCTACGACATCCTTTCCCTCAGCCTCCAGTTCGCCCGCAAGGTCGCTTATACGGAGCGTGGCACTCGGCTCGACACGCTCGACGCTGTCTGAGAACTTGCTCATGCCTCAAACTACCGCGCACGTCTAATAAGAGTCCCGCTTAGTCGTCGTCGGTCACGGTCGCCGTCTCTGCCGGTTCAGTCGTCGGCGTTCTTCTCGGCGAGTTCGCGCATCCGCTCGCTGATACGTCCGCGGTCCGAGAAGTCGTCCTCCGCCATCGTCTCAGCTATCTCCTGTCCGAGAACGAAGATAGCGTGTTTGTGTTCGCTCTTGCTTTGGTGTATGTCGACGGGTTCGACGCCGAGTTCCTCGTACTTATCGAAAACGTCGTCGCCTTCCTTGTCCTCGAAGTAGTCCTGCATCTCCGACATCAGCTCGTGTAGCTTTATAAGCTCCTCCTTGTGCATCGGTGAGGTTTAGCGTCCGACGACACATAAA
>JAQZDD010000155.1 GCA_028751055.1 Euryarchaeota archaeon Ods04
GATACCTTCGTGTTCGGGCGTCTCGAACGCGTTCGACACGACGACGTTTGCCGTCTTCCGTCCTACACCTTCGACACGTGTCAGGTCTCCCACGTTATCGGGTACCTCGCCGTCGAACTCGTCGACGAGAGTCCGCGCACCCTCGACGAGGTACTCCGACTTCGAGTTGTAGTAGCCCGTCGAACGTATTATTTCGGCGACGCGCTCCTGTTCCGCGTCAGCCATCGCTTCCGGCGTCGGGAACTCGTCGAAAAGCGCGGGCGTGACGGAGTTGACACGTTCGTCGGTGCACTGCGCCGAAAGGACGGTCGCAACTAAGAGTTCGTACGGCGTACCGTAGTCAAGCGTCGTGTCTGCCTCGGGGTACTCGTCCTTGAGCCGTGTTATTATCTCGTCGGCTCTGACGTCGTCCATGGATGCAGTTGACTGTACGCGTTCTTTACTCGTCCGAATCGTCTCCGTTTTCTCACAAGGCTTAATTGTATTCCGGAGGCATCTAAAAACGAATGCCACTCAACGGAGGTTCAACCTTGCAAGCTTCAGACACTACAAAGTACTTCATTCACGCGAATCTTAAGGCGGACGGAATCGTCGAACGCTCGGACGTGGTAGGCGCGATATACGGACAGACAGAAGGGCTGTTAGGAGACGACTTAGACCTGCGCGACCTGCAGAAGTCGGACAAGATAAGCAGGATGGAGGTCAAAGTCGAGAGCGAGAACGGCACGTCGTACGGCACAGTCACTATCGGAAGTAGCTTAGACCGTGTCGAGACCTCTGTGCTCGCGGCGTCTCTTGAAACCATCGAACGTATCGGTCCGTGCGAGGCGATGGTTGAGATAGAGCTGGTTGAGGACGTGCGCACCACAAAGAGAAAGGAGATAGTCGAGCGCGCCAAGTACATCCACCGCGAGATGTTCGACGGAACCGCGATGGGCACCGACGAGATACTCGACGAGGTGCGCAAAGGCGTCCGTAAGGGCGAAATCACGGAGTACAAAGGTATGCCTGCGGGACCTAACGTCGAGGAGAGCGACGCCGTTCTCATCGTCGAAGGTCGCGCCGACGTTCTCAATCTTCTCAAGTACGGCGTCAAGAACGCCGTCGGAGTCGAAGGCACAGACGTACCCGATGCCGTCGCCGGACTCGCCGAAGACAAGACTGTCACGGCGTTCCTTGACTCCGACAGAGGCGGCGACCTTATACTGAAGGAACTTGAACAAGTCGCCGATATCGACTACGTGGCGCATCCTCCCGACGGCAAGTGTGTCGAAGACCTTTCGGGCGAGGAGATAGGCGTCGCCCTCCGTGACAAACAGCCCCACGGTGTCGAACTGCCCGACACGACGGGCGACGACTTAGCCGACGAAGCCGGAGACGAAGCGGAGAAGGAGGAAGCGGAGGAAGCCAACGGTACCGACAAGCTACGTGACGGTCTCAGGTCAGTCGAGGGCACAGACGAGGTTCTGCTTCTCGACGGCGAACGCGAGGAGGTCGAGCGTGTCCCTGGCGACGAGATGGGCGACAGGCTTGAGCAGATAAAGAACACGAACGGCGAGGTGAGGAGCATCGTTCTCGGCAGCGAGGTCACACAGCGCGCCCTCGACATCGCAAGCAGTCAGGGCGTTGAGACGGTCGTCGGCACCGGTGTCGGACAGGTCGTCAAGAAGCCCTTGGACGTGAACGTCGTAACGAGGTCGGAGCTACCGTGAGCGACGCCCGGAAGGTCGAAGACTTTCTGCGTGAGGACGTTTCCGCCGACTGGCGCGACGTGAGCAGTAGCGTCGTAGAAGGCGAGAAGGCTGAAGCAACAGTCTTCACACGCGAAGGGGGCGTCGTCGCGGGAGTCGAGGAAGCCTGTTCGGTCTTCTCGTGCCTCGGTGCCGAGCCGAACCCGCGTGTCGAAGACGGCGAACGCGTGGAGCCGAGCGACGTTATCATGGAGCCGTCGGGCGACGCCGTCGCGCTCCTACGCGGCGAGAGACTCGCGCTCAACCTACTTGGGAGCATGAGCGGGATAGCGACAGCGACGCGCGAATGTGTCGACGAAGTTGAGGCGACGGGTGCGGAAACGACAGTCGCCGCGACACGTAAGACGACGCCCGGATACCGCGACTTCGAGAAACGCTCAGTCCGTCTCGGCGGCGGCGACACGCACAGACACGACCTGACCGACGCCGTGATGCTCAAGGAGAACCATCTCGAACTCGTCGGTCTCGAAACCGCGTTCCGGCGTGCGAAAGAGCGTGCGAGCTTTACGTCGAAGATAGAGGTAGAGGCGGAAGACCTGCGCACCGCAGAGCGCGCCGCTGAACTCGGTGCTGACATCGTTCTCTTGGACAACATGACGCCCGACGAGGTTGCGGAGGCTGTCGATAGGCTCGAAAGCCACGACGTTACCGTTGAGGCTTCGGGCGGCATCACGCGCGAAAACGTGGCTGACTACGCGCGCGCCGGTGCCGACGTCGTCTCGATGGGAAGCCTCGTACATTCGTCCGACTGGCTCGACCTTTCGATGCGTGTCGAATAGGCGTGGAACCACAAGCGTTATACGCCTTAGCCGACTTTTACATCTAAGTCGAAGAAAATCCGTAACAGAAAACGCGTATTGAAGAAAAAAATTATTCACACATGTCGATAACAGACGACGCAGAACTCTCACTCTGGAAGTACAGCGACTCGTTGGGCGCGTTACCCGACGAATACGACGGGCTACCCGACGACGAAAGGAAGGAACGTACCGAGGCGGCACTCGAAGAACTCGACGACGTGGTCGTGCTGGGACACAACTACCAGCGTCATTCGGTGACAAGACACGCCGACCATTTAGGCGACTCCCTGCAGCTTTCACGTCTCGCCGCCGAGGCGGACGCGAGCAACGTCGTCTTCTGCGGCGTGACCTTCATGGCTGAGACGGCGGATATCGTGACAGACGAAGACCAGCGTGTCGTGATGCCGAGCATGGAGGCGTCGTGTCCGATGGCGGGTATGGCTGAGAACATACAGGTCGACGGCGCGTGGAATGAACTCACGTCCGTCGTCGACGGAGAAGATGTGACGCCTGTGACGTACGTCAACTCGTACGCTTCGCTCAAGGCGTTCACCGCCGCGAAGGGAGGGACTTGTTGCACGTCGTCGAACGCCTCCGACGCCTTCGAGTGGGCACTAGAGCAGGGCGAAAAGATATTCTTCACGCCCGACAAGCATCTCGCGCACAACACGCTCCACGAACTCGGATACGGCGACGACGACTTCGTGATATGGGACCCATGGGAGGAGAACCTCGGAGGTAACACGCCCGACGAGATACGCGACGCGACCTTCATACTCTGGGAAGGATTCTGTCAGGTACACGAGCGTTTCGGCATCGAAGACGTGCGTGAGACACGCGAACAGCACCCCGACGTGAACGTCATCGTACATCCCGAGTGCCGCAGAGAGGTTGTAGAGGCGGCGGACTACGACGGAAGCACCTCTACGATAATCGAGACTGTCGAGAACGCCCCAGAAGGTTCGAAATGGGCGATAGGCACCGAGATACACCTGACGAAACGCCTCGCACGCGAGAACCCCGACAAGGAGGTCTTCGGTCTCTGTGCCGACGGATGCTCCGACTGCAACGCGATGCGCCAGATAGACCCCGACTTCCTGCTCTACGTTCTCGAAGAGATGGTCGACGGAAACGTCGTAAACCGTATAGATGTCGACGAGGACGACAAGAAACTCGCGGGCAAGGCACTCGACACGATGCTAAACGAACTGTGACCGTGAAGATGAACGAAAAGACGAAGACGGACGTGCTCGTCGTGGGTTCTGGTATCGCTGGCTGTAGTGCCGCGATACGTGCTGCCGAACAGGGTGCGGACGTGACTGTCGTGACCGAGGCGACACGTCCCGACGACACCAACACCGGATGGGCACAGGGCGGTGTGGC
>JAQZDD010000366.1 GCA_028751055.1 Euryarchaeota archaeon Ods04
CCACCTTCGCCGTCCTCGAAAAGACCGAGTGCTTCGGTCGCCATGACCTCCGCGCCCGTGAAGCAGTCGTGTACCTCGGCGAAGTCTACGTCGCCAGCCGTTATGCCCGCGTCGTCGTACGCCTCCTGAGCGGCGTCGCGTGCCGCACGCGTCTCCGGAAGGCTCGTCTTGTCGGCGAGAGGCACTGCGTCGACGCCGTGTCCGACGCCCGTAACGTCGACACCCTCGGCGTCGAACGAGTCGCCAAGTTCGTCGCTCGTGACGACGACAGCCGACGCACCGTCGGAGAAGGGACAGCAGTCCATCAGCCTGAACGGGTCGGCGACGATAGGTCCTTCGAGAACGTCCTCGACGGTCGTCTTCTTTCCGAAGTGTGCGCGTTCGTTGAGGCTTCCGTGGTAGTGGTTCTTGACCGCCACTTCCGCCAACTGTTCCTCCGTTGTCCCGTACTCGTGCATATGTCTCTTGGTCAGGAGAGCGAAGACACCGGGGAAGGTAAGACCGGACGGCTGTTCGTACTGCCTGTGCGACGCGCTTGCGAAGACGCGTGTCATCTCGGGCGTCTCCATGCCTGTCTTGGGAGTGCACCGCTCGACACCGCCGACGAGTATCGTGTCGTGTATACCTGCGTCGACAGCCTGTACGGCGTTCTTGAATGCGTTCGCCGAGGTGGCGCACGCGTCCTCGAAACGCTGGAACGGCACGTCGGTCATGCCCATATGTGTCGCCACCTTGGGCGCGAGATGCGTCTCGTTCTCAGCCAGACCGCTCATCGCGTTGCCGAAGTAGAAAGCGTCGACCTCGTTCTGCGACATCCCTGCGTCGTCGAGTGCGGGGAATGCGGCGTCGGCGAAAAGCTCGGGAAGCGTCGAGCCGTGGACGCCGAACTTCGTCATTCCGGCACCTACGACGGTTGCTCTTGCCATGGGCACAGTAAGGTCAGTGAACATAAAAAGACAACTAAACTGACGGCAACACAACAGCCGACTACACCGGAAGACTGTGCGACGCCCGCGTTCGACCGTCAGCCGTAATAGCGCGCGCCACGACATTCCCGTCGTGGAGAACGTAACCGACAGACTCTCCAACCCGTTCGGGATGCGCCCGCCGTCCGAACCCGCCGTGCACGGATACGGCGACCCGAACGGGGACTTCCATTTCATCGGCGAGTCGCCCGAAGCACACGGCGGCGCGGAGACGGGCGTACCTTTCTCGTCACCCGAAACGCGCCGGTTCGTCGAACTCTTAGACGCGCTCGGCTTCGTCGAAGGTCGGGAGCCGTTACGTCTGCGAAACGCCTTTCTCAGCTACGTCCGTATGACCGACTCCGACGACCCGAAGGAGCTGGAACGTTACTTCGACGCCGAACTCCGCGCCGTCAACGCGCACATACTCGTCCCGTTGGGCGAGGAGGCGACGCGCCACGTCGTCGAGGAGTACACCGCGCGCGGTCCGAAGATAGCCGACACGCCTCTCGAAGAACTCCACGCGACAGAGGTACGCGGCGCGGGCTTTCTCGTCGTCCCCTCTCTTGACCCGCGTTTCTGGGACGACGAAGACGAGGACGCTCTGTGCGAGAAGCTGGAAGAGATACTCAACTCCGACTACAGACAGACGAAGGGTGTGGCGACACGTATCGGATAACATCTCTTTTCGTCTGTCGGCACGACTATCCAACATGACCATGGGCTTAGACATCCTCCTCACCAACGACGACGGTATCGACGCGCCCGGCTTGAGGAAGCTACACGATGCTCTCTCGAATGTCGGAAACGTCACCGTCGTCGCACCCGCCG
>JAQZDD010000142.1 GCA_028751055.1 Euryarchaeota archaeon Ods04
GCGTGAAAAGAAGAAACGTGCGCCGCCGGGCAAGATGACGGAGCCTACGGTCGAAAACACGCGCGCGATAGGCGGACCTTCCTCCCTGACGTTCCGACGAAGCGTGCTCGAAGATGTCGGCGGCTTCGACGAAGAGTTCGAGGCGAGAGAAGACCTCGACCTGTACCTGAGAATCCTGAAACGTTACTCGCTGTTCGGCGTCGATAAGTTCTGTTGCGAGCGTAGGATACACGGGAGCCAGATTTCGAAGGACAGTAACCGAATTCAGGAAGGATACAGGAAGGTCTTAGAAAAACATGGTGACCTCAATCTTGAAAAGTGAAGCTCACGAGAGGGCGCGCGTAAGCGTTGTAATACCGACATACAACAGAAAAGAGTTTCTGGAGCAGGCTGTAGAAACAGTTCAACTGCAGACGTACGAACCGCTCGAATGCGTCGTCGTAGACGACGGCTCGACCGACGGTACGCGCGAATACCTTGATGCACTCGACGACGACTCTCTCCGTCCGGTCTATCACGACGAGAACCGCGGACAGAGTGCCGCGCGTAACTCCGGAATCGAGGCGGCGGAGGGGGAGTACGTCATGTTTCTGGACTCCGACGACATACTTTATCCGCGCGCCGCCGAGACGCTAGTCTCTGCCATGGAAACGAGGTCGGAGGACTGCGTCGGTGTCTTCACCTCCGAGAAACAGGTCAAGAACAATGGACGTGTGAGGAAGAGAACCGTTCCATCGGGACTAATGACTGAACCGACCCTCAAGAACGTGAGACAGATAGGAAGCCCCACCTGCACCATGTTCCTACGTCGCGCGATAGAGGAAGTGGACGGCTTCGATGAGTCTCTTCCGATGAGGGTTGACCTTGACCTGTATCTAAAGCTTCTGAAGAGGTATTCGTTGTTCGGTGTCGACGAAGTGTGTTGTGAACGTCGGTTGCATGAAAGCCAGATTTCGAATGATGATGAGAAAGTGGGGGAAGGATACCGGATGATAGCTGAAAAACACCAGATAGACGATCCTCAGCTTGACTGAACAGGCTTCCGACACTCCGAAATGGATATCCTTTAGCCAACCCCGTATGACAAAAAGCTTATCCGGTAGTAAACCTGTGTTGGGCTATGGACTTCGATATCGACAGAAGAAAGTTGCTCAAAGCGACAGGCGCGGGATTGGCGACAGCTACAATCGTATCAGGTAAGGCAGGGGCTGTCACCGACCTCAACGACCTCCCGGGCGACGGCGACGAAGAGAACCCGTACGAGATAGGTAGCTTCGACGACCTTCTCGCAATAGACCAGGACCTCACGGCAAACTACGTCCTGACCGACCACATAGAGTTTCCGGAGGAGGAACCTCCTATCGCCCCCTTAGGGTTCGAGGAAGAAGAATATGAGGGAGATAACTTCGCGTTCACCGGCACGCTCGACGGTCAAGGCTTCGAAATCAGAAACTTCGAGATAGAGGGCTTCAGTTCTTACACCAACAGCGGTGCCGGACTGTTCGGAAACATCGGCGAAGGCGGAACCGTAAGAAACCTCAACATCGTCAATATTGAGGTTTCGGGCAACGATGATGTCGGCGCGCTCGTCGGTAGGTTCGACGGTGGGGAGGAAGGGGCTATCGAGAACGTCTCCGTCTCAGGCGAAGCAGACGGCTCCAACCCTGTCGGCGGTATTATCGGACGTATGGTCTCCGGTATCGTAGTGGACTCAGACGCTGACGTGAGAGTTGAAGGCTTCGAAAACCTCGGTGGTGCTGTGGGATTGACGCAAGGCGGAACCGTCGAGAGGTCGAGCGCGGAGGGTAACGTCTTCGGAGGCGACACCAACGAAGGCGGCTTCGTCGGGCGGATGGACGACGGTAGCATCAATCAGTGTTACGCAACCGGGGACGTGGAAGGCATCGATAACGTGGGCGGTTTCGCCGGATCCATAGATGCCGGCACGGTTACGCAAGCGTACGCATGGGGAGATGCCTCCGGTTTTACCATTGCGGTAGGCGGCTTTGTGGGATACTTCGGAGCCGGAAGTATAGTGGAAGTCTACGCTGTCGGGGGAGTTGTCGGAGGAGAAGGCGCGGGAGGAGGACTCGTCGGCGAGGCTCCGGAAGAAGAAGAGGAAGAAGAAACCGAGGTCGGGTCGGTAACGCCCCTCCAACTCTCTATGGATGTCGCCTACTGGGATATACTTGCGACAGGTCAGCAAGACCCGATCCAATCCGGAGACACCGGTTTCCTCGGAGAGAACGTCGAAGGCTTCGACACGGACGATACACAGGGGCGCGCCGACGAAATGACGGGCTTAGACGCCATCGAAAACATGGAAGGCTTTGACTTCGAGGACACGTGGGTTCCTGTCACCGAAGACGGAAACTTCGTGATAAGCTTCGGTGCGGACACCAATACCGAATCCTACGGCGGTGTTGAACCGGCTCAGGAAGACAACGGAGACGGCTACCCGAGGTTCGGTGAACCGGTGGACGAAGAAGTTTGCATCGACCGCCGTAATCTCTCACGCGGACAGGAAGACGACGAGTGTCCGCACGACCGTGACCTGCGCCGCGGCGAGACGCGCGAGGAACTCGACGAGCGTAGCGGGAGAAGCGGAAGGGGCGAGCACAGAGACAGCGCGACGGAGCGACGCGGTAGACGACGGTAGACTGTAGCCGACGGCAGCGTACGCCGCGTGATACTTTCCTTTCGACGACGCGAAAAATCAGTAAGTATTATATCAGCGTTAGTGGAACCTATCACGGATGACCTTAGACGTAGGAACAGGTGCAGGAACAGGGCTGTCAACCGACGTGTACGTCGCACTAATAGGACACGTCGTCTTCTTGGCTGTTTTCGTCGGCTGGGTAGTCGTGGTAAACCGCCGTGAGAGACGCGAAGAGCGTGCGACGAACCAGCAGGAAGGAGCCGACCAGACGTGAACTACTTCTACCTCGGGATATTCATCGCCTACCTCGCCGTAATACTCGGAATCGGCGTCTGGGGCTGGCGACGTATAACCGACCAGTCCGACTTCGCTACGGCGGACCAGTCCGTCTCGCTGCCGCTCATCTCCGGGTCGCTTCTCGCTACCTACATCAGCGCGCTCAGCATCGTTGGCGGCGTCGGATACGCCTCGGAGCACGGCTGGGCTTTCCTAAGCCTGTTCTCGTTCGGGGTTATGGCTGGCTCCGCATACCTTTCGCTCACGGCGAAACGGTGGCACGAGTCGGGCGTTAACTCCGTCTCGGAGATGCTGGAGGTCGAGTACGGCTCGAAGCATCTCCGGTCGGTCACAGCCGTCGCAATCATCTTCAGCTTCGCCGTCATACTCGTCGCACAGCTCTTCGGCATCGGCTTCATCTTGGAGGGTATCGTCGGGATACCGATGCACGTCGCTATTCTCACCGTCGGCACGGTGATAATCGTCTACACCATCTTGGGCGGGATGGTGAGCGTCGTCCGTACGGACGCGATACAGGTCGTCGTGATGGGCATCGGACTCGTCGTGATGGTCTTCGTGCTCGGACGTATGATACTCGGCGACGCCGCAAACAGCTTCACGCAGAATCCCGACCATATGTCGGTCTACGCAGGTCAGACCTCTACGAACATCATGATGCTAGCCACTTTCTTTTCGCTCGGACTCGGGACGGCTGTGCATCCCTACTTCGTCCAGCGTCTCCTCTCAGCCAAGGACGTACAGACGGCGCGTCTCGCACCCGCACTCACGGCGGTCGGCGCGTTCTTCGTCTACGTCAGCCTCTGTATAATCGGAGTCGTCGGCGCGGTCTACCTGCCCGAAGAGGTCGGCGACACGATGGCTCCGGCTGTCATACAGACCCTCCTGCCCGGACTTCTCGGCGCGTTCGCGCTAATCGTCCTCATCGCTGTCGTGCAGTCAACGACCGACTCGCTCCTGCACGTCCTCGGCGTCTACCTTTCGCAGGATATCTACGGTCTCTACTTCCTGGAGGACGCCTCGGAGGAACGTATGCTCCGTTCGTCGCGTTTCTTCACGGGTTTCTTCGGATTCGTCTGTGTCGGACTCGCAGCCGCGCAGGCGAGCTTCGGTGAGGTCGGGCTTATCGCGCTCCTCGCAACCTACTCATGGGGCGTCATAGGCGCGTCGCTTTTCGTCGTCGTGACAGCCGCGTTCTTCTGGGAGCGTGCGACGTGGCAGGGTGGCGTCGCC
>JAQZDD010000090.1 GCA_028751055.1 Euryarchaeota archaeon Ods04
GAGAACGAGTACGACTTGGCGGTCGCACCGCTCGACGCACTCAGGTCGAATATGAGCGTCTCGGTCTCGCCGGGTTCGAGCGACGAAACGAACGCCTCGTCGTCGTCGGAGTCGAGCGGCGAGTCGGTGAACACCTTCGCCTGTATGTCGGTCAGTGTCTCGTCTCTGATGTTGGTTATATCGACCTCTATGGCTCTCGACGTGCCCTCTGCTAAGCTTATGTCTGACTCTACGTCGAACTCGTCGATACGTTCGGCTACACCGTAGTTAACGTCTACGGCACTGCTGGTACGTCTGTCGCCGTCGGGGTTCCTGAACTCAACGAACGCGTCCGACCGGCGCGGTCCTTCCTCAGCCTCGCTGCTGACAGCGACACGGTAGCTGAACTCTTCAGACTCGCCGACGCCAAGGTCACCGACGGCGTACTCCGTCTCGCGCGGGTTGATGTTACGGCTCTCGGGGTTGAAGACGACGACTGCGTTCGATACCGCCTGCGGTCCTTCGTTCCTTATTTCGCCGCGCAGGTTGCCGTCGTCACCGACACGTAGCGTACTCTCGACGTTCTCGGTCACGAACTCCTGTTCATCTCCGACCGTCAGCGTGGCTGTTACGGAACGTGACTCACGCGTAACGCCGCGCGGCGTGTCGTACCTCACGGTCGCGTCTATCGGATACGACCCGGGCGTCACGTCGGAGTCGGCACCTGCGCGCACAGTCACGACCGTGCTTTCACCCGGTGCTAAGTCGTCGAAGCCGACGGTCTTCTGTGGAAGTCTGTCCTGCATGCCGCCGAAGAACACACCCGACTCGCCCGACGATAGAACGAGACGGGCGTTCCTCGCCTCCATGTTTCCTATGTTCTCTACCTCGACTGCGAAGTCGCCTGTATCACCCGCTATAACTCCTGAGCGAACAGACTCAACCGAGAACCGCGAGTCGTCCTCGACTACGAAAGACACTCTCTTTGTCCGGTCACGTGAGAAGTCTCGGTAGCTTGTCGTGCCACCGGCGGTTCTCTCGGCGAGACGTGTGAAGTCGTACCTCGTTCTTATCTGTATCTCATGCACACCGGCTTCTATGTCTTCGTCGACATCGAACGTGAACTGTATAGGCTCACCGACGCCCTCGGGAAGCGAGCCTGCGACGACGGGACCCGAGCGGAGTTCCATTCCGTCGGGGAGCCTGTCCTCCCTCACCTCGAACCGTAGGTTACGTGCCGTCGTGACACGCTGTTCGAGTGCTGTCGAACCCGCACGGCGTATATCTCCCGAGTTGGTCACCTGCAGGGTGACAGTCTGAGTCTCTCCGGGATGTAGCCTGTCCTCGGTAGCGACGAGTTCGATGTCGGGGCTACCGACGACCTGTTCGGGCTGTGGCTCGGGTGCTGTCTGCGCCGAACCGAGAGCGGGGAGTAACAGAAACGCCGCTGAAAGCAGTACGAGAACCACCGCTAAACGAGTCGCTGATATCCGGTCGTTGTTCATTCGTTCTCGGGTAGGATGAATAGGCATATATGCTTGTTGATTAAATATTCAGTCAACGCGGATGTGTAGGGACATCCCGTCAACAGACAGATGGACAGGAAAACGGCAGAAGAGGTTCCGGATCTGAAGAGCTTGCTTTTCGACGGTGACGTAGGAACACGCGAGGAGATACTTGAGGCAGCATTCGACGCGCTTCACGAGCACGGCTACTCAGAACTGACGATAGACGCGATAGGCGACGAGTTTGAGAAGAGCCAGTCGCTGATATACCACCACTACGACAGCAAGGACGAACTTCTCATAGACCTTCTCGGACTTCTGACAGAGTACTTCGAGACACGTACACCGGAGATACTTCCCGCGGAGCCACGCGACCGTATCGAGATGTTCGTCGAAGCCGCTGTCGGTCTCAACGACACCGACAGGACGGCGATAGGGACTTTCATAGAACTCCGCGCGCAGGCGGTGCACGACGACAGGTACAGGGAGCACTTCGTCAGGTCGGACGAGGTAATTCAGGAGTACATAGCCGACGACATACGTGACGGCATCGAAGCCGGAGTCTTTCAGGAAGTTGACGCCGACCGTATGGCTACGTGGCTACACACGGTCGGTATCGGTACCGCTTTCCGGTCGGTGACCTCCGACGACTCGTGGATAGAGACGAACGAGGAGGAGGTACGGGACTACCTCGAAAGGCGGCTTTACAAGTAGAGAGGAGCGTCTCAGCCCAGATACTCGGCTACCTCGTCCGTGAGAACCGTCCCGCAGTAGTCGCAACGTATCTCACCGTCACGTACGTCGAAGACGGTTTCGACAGGTTCACGCGTGTTCGTTATGCAGTTGGGGTTCGGACAGTTGAGGACGCCGCGTATCTCGTCGGGCATCGAAACCTCGTACTTGTCTCGCACCTCGAAGTCACGTACGACGTTTACGGTGGCGTCGGGCGCGATGAGCGCGATTATGTCCGCCTCCTTCGAGCCTATCTCGCGGTCCTCGACCTTTACGATGTCCTTGCGCCCCATCGCGTCGCTCGGGACGTTCATGGCTACGCTCACGACATCGCGTGTCGAGGTGTCGACGCCTAAGACGCGGAGGACGTTGAGCGACTGTCCGCGCGGTATGTGGTCTATGACCGTGCCGTCCTCTATGGGGCGTATCTTGAGTTCCTCCATCAGGCATCACCCTCCAGAACCTTGTCGAGAACAGCCATACGCACCGGCACGCCGTTGTGCGCCTGTTCGAAGTAACGCGCCTGCTCCGTTTCGTCGACCTCGGGCGCGATTTCGTCGACGCGCGGAAGCGGGTGCATCAGCACGAGGCTGTCGCGCGCTTCGTCGAGAGTCTCGGACGTGACACTGTACTCGCCCGCGACCTTCTCGTACTCCTTCTCGTCGGGGAAACGCTCCTTCTGTATACGCGTCACGTACAGAACGTCGAGGGAACCGACGACGCCGTCGACCGTCTCGACCTCCTCGAACTCTACGCCCTCGCGTGCAAGCTCCGTCCGGACGTTCTCGGGGACGCGTAGCGAAGGCGGTGAGACGAACGTGATCTGCGTGCCGAACTTTGCGAGCGCGAGAGCGAGCGAATGCACGGTGCGTCCGTACTTGAGGTCTCCCATGATACCGACGCGGAGGTCGCCGAGCGGTGCGTCGACGTTTTCGCGCACCGTGTAGAGGTCTAAGAGCGTCTGCGTCGGATGTTGTCCCGCTCCGTCGCCCGCGTTTATGACCGGAACGTCGACGAACTCCGACGCGAGACGTGCCGCTCCCTCGCGTGGATGCCTCAGCACGACCGCGTCGGCGTATCCCTCGACGACGCGGACTGTGTCGGCTAGCGTCTCGCCCTTCTGAACGCTGGACGACTCGACTCCGCCCATGTCAACTGTGCGCCCACCGAGACGTTTCATCGCAGTGTCGAAGCTCATACGTGTTCGTGTCGAAGGCTCGAAGAAGAGGAGAGCAAGGACGTTTCCGGCGAGCGCGTCCGACGGCTCTATCTCGGATGCACGGTCGAGCAGTCCCGTAATCTCGTCCCGCGACATCTCCTTCGTGTTTATGATGTCCATCCTCTCACAGAGTCGCGCCGGAAGCCCAAAAACTCTTGCGCTAAACGGCTGTCACGAGGTCGAGCATTGCTTCGCGTGGCGACTTCGCCTTTACGACGCCGCTCGCCACTAAGACGCCCTCCGCGCCGAGTTCCTTCGCAGCCTCAACGTCCTCGCCCGACGTGATACCCGCGCCGCAGAGGACGGGAACGTCCGACACAGACGATACTCGGTCGACCGTGTCGGTTATGATATCGGGGTCCGCCTTGCTGACCGGAGTCCCCGTACCGATGAGTTCGGGAGGTTCGACTGCGACGGCGTCGGGTTCGAGCGTCGCAGCGGCGGCGGACTGCGCGGGGTTGTTCGCACATACGACTGTTTCGAGCGACTCTTCGCGCGCACGACGGAGCGACGCGTCTATGTCGGCGAGTCTGAGGCGTCTCTCCGAATGGTTGATGAGCGTGCCGTCCGCGCCCGCGTCGGCGACCGCACCGGCGTGTGTCGCGCCCGTGTTGCTTCCGTACTCGACACCGTCTACGTGCTGTGCGAACGTTTCGACGCCTGTCTCCGCCACGGCAGGAACGTCGACCGCCTGAGGCGCGACTGCGACTCGCGCGCCGGTTTCGTCGGCTACCTCGCGCGCCGCCTCTGCGACGGCAGCGGCGTCCTCTCCTGTCCCGGCGCGGTACGTCTTGAGGTTTACGAGCAGAAACATCTCGTTTCCTGTTTTTCGGTTCTCCGTATTCAGTCCTCCGTCTCGCTTCTGTCTCGCTTCTCCGTCTCTACACTCCGGTGCTCAGTCCTTCCTTTCGATTATGTCGCCGACCGTGTAGCCGCCCGAAGAGTCGTCCGACTCCCAGTCTTCTCCTCCGACCTCCTCGGTAAGCGAGACGCCGAGCGCGGACTCAAGCTTTCCGCGTACCTCTTCGTTCGGACGCATGTCGCCGCGCTCTATCTTACGGATGAGGCTCAGCTTCTCGTTGAGCCTGTCGGCTAGCTCCTCCTGTGTCAGGTCCGCGTTCTCGCGCGCGTTCCTGACGCGCTGGTCGTAGTCTGGCGCGAGCGTCCCCATCTCGTCGAACGGGTCCTTGCGCGAGGGCGAAGAACTCGAACGCGACGACGGCGTCTGTTTCTTCGATTTAGACGAACTGTCGGATGACGAGGTCTTCTTTTCCTTCTTGCGCTCCTCGTCGTGCAGGACGGTACCGAACTCGACGCAGTTCGAGCAGACTTCGAGTTTCGTGCCTTCGGTCTGTATCGTCGTCGGGTCGGCGGTCTCAGCACCGCACATCTCACACTGCAAGCTTGTTCACCGTGAGAAGAATGTGCGCAGAGGCGTAAAGTGGTTTCGGCTGTAACGGTCTTAGGTAGGATGCCTGTCCTACGGTGTCATACCGGCGAGCGAACCGGACTACTCCAGCCTGACAGGATACTGCTGCACTCCGTTGAGGAAAGGTGTCGTGTCGGGTTCGTGGTCGATGTCGATGGGGCTGATACCGTCCACGCTGTCGAAAAGGAGCGAAAGCGCGACACGCGCTTCGAGACGTGCGAGCGGAGCACCCGGACAGACATGGACACCGTGCCCGAAGGCGATATGCGGGTTCGGGGTTCGGTCGGGGACGAACCGGTCGGGTTCGTCGAACCGCTCAGGGTCACGGTTAGCCGCACCCAGCCAGACGACGACCTCGTCACCCGGCTCCAGTTCCTGACCTGCGAGTTCGGTCGGCGTCGTGACACGCCGCGAGGTTCGCTGGACGGGGGAGCGGTACCGTAGCACCTCCTCTACGAGTGGCTTGACCTCCAACTCGTCCGCGAGCGCGTCATTCATATTATCCGTCTCGTCGAGACACCGCACGGTGTTCGTCACGGTGTTGACCGTCGTCTCGTGCCCTGCAAGCAACAGTAGTAGACAGGTCTCGACGAGTTCTTCGTCGGAGAGACAGGACGACGTGACCATCTTGGAGACGAGGTCGTCGCGCGGAGC
>JAQZDD010000140.1 GCA_028751055.1 Euryarchaeota archaeon Ods04
CGTCCGGTGACGCGCGTTCACCGGCGTCGACCTCCAACGTCATCTCGACAGACTCGGGCGTGCCGACTGCGAAGTCGTAGCCCTGTTCGCCCTCGGGGAGTTCGCCGACCACGAGTTCGGCGTCGTCAGGGTCGTCTATACTGTCGGCTTCTTCCTCGAAGACGTAGAGTTCTCCGCCCGCGTACTCACCGACCGAGACGAGTCTGTCGTAGAAATCCGAAGCGTCAGCTTCGTCGGAGACACCGACGACAAAAGCGGCGAGCCAGTCGTCCTCGAACTCCTCGGCTTGTTCGTCCCAAGACGGCATGCTCCAGAAGCCGACGGCTTCGTCAACGTCGAGAGGGTCGAATCCGAACTCGTCGGTCATCTCCTCCGAGAGTTCGTCGAGCGCGTCCTCGTACTCAGTCGGTCCGTCGTAGGTCGGGTCGTCGGCGGCTACCTCAAGAAAGGCGTCGCCGAGGCGTTCAGCGTCCGGTTCCTCAACGACCGTAACGTCGAAGTAGACGACACCGTCGGCTTCGTCGGGCACGGCGTCGAGCGCGGAGGCTTCTTCCGTGCTGTCGATGCATCCGGCTGTGACAGCAAGGAGAGCGACGAGGGCGACAGCGGCTACGGTTCTGTGCTTCATGTTCTGCCGGCGGACGCGCACCGCAAAAAGGTTTCGCAGTCAGGTGCCGTGTTGCCAAGACGACATGTAGTCGCGCTGTTCGTCACTCAGGTCGTCTATCTCAACGCCGAGCGCGTCTAACTTTATCTCGGCGACACGTCTGTCGATGCCGTCGGGTACCTCGTGCACTCCGGCGTCTAAGCCGCCGTCCAAGACGCGTTCGACACAGAGTGCTTGGACGGCGAACGACTGGTCCATGACCTCGGCGGGGTGTCCGAGCGAGACAGGCGTAGCTAAGTTGACGAGACGTCCTTCGGCAAGGACGTTTATCTTTCTGCCGTCGGGTGTCTCGTACTCACGTATACCGTCGCGCACGTCGCGCTCTTCGGCGGCGTAGTCGGCGAGTTCTTCGAGGTTGAGTTCGACATCGAAATGTCCTGCGTTTGCGAGTACGACGCCGTCCTTCATCCGTTCGAACTCCTCGCGCGTCACGACATCGCGGTTTCCTGTGGTCGTAATCACGAAGTCGGCTTCCGCCGCCGCTTCGTTCATCGTCTTGACCTCGTAGCCCTCCATGTGCGCCTCCAAAGCGCGGCGCGGGTCGACTTCCGTGACGACGACGTTCGCGCCCATGCCGTCAGCCTTCTTGGCTACGCCACGTCCGCAGTGTCCGTATCCGCCGACGACGACCGTCTTTCCTGCGAAAAGGAGGTTGGTGGTCATCGCTATGCTCGAAAGCGACGACTCACCCGTTCCGTGCACGTTGTCGAACTGCCGCTTCATCGGCGTGTCGTTGACCGCGAAGACAGGGTAGAGGAGGGCGTCGTCCTCATCCATCGCGCGGAGACGGTGGACGCCCGTCGTCGTCTCCTCGCACCCGCCGACGATGTTATCGACCATTTCGGGGTACTCCTCGTGTATCCGGAAGATGAGGTCCGCGCCGTCGTCGACCGTCACGTCGGGTTCGTGCTCTATGACAGCGTCGAGTGCCTCGTAGTAGCCTTCGCGGTCGACGCCGCGCTCTGCGTAACTGTGCACGCCGTCGGTCGCGTCGAGTGCCGCGCTCACGTCGTCGTGTGTCGATAGCGGGTTGCATCCCGTGATGGCGACCTCCGCGCCTCCCTCAGCTAAGAGTTCGGCAAGGACGGCGGTCTTCGCCTCGACGTGCATCGCCATTCCTACGACGGTACCTTCGAGAGGCTTGTCTTCGACGTATCTCTCACGTATCTTTTCGAGTATGGGCGTGTGTTCGCGCGCCCAGTCTATCTTTCTGCGTCCCTCGTCGGCGTCGGCATCGTTCATGCCTGAAACTACGTCGAAGACATGTTAAGAATTCCGCTCCCGCCTCGTGTGAGTCAGACGAGAAGCTGTATCTCCGCATCGGACATGAACCGGAAGGCTGTCGCCGCACCGACTCCGGTCGTCACCTCCTCCGGAAAGTCGTCGTCTTCGTATCCCATCAGATCCATCGTCATCTGGCACGCCTGTAACTCGACACCCGTGTCGATGCAGGTTTCGACGAGTTCGGATACGGTCGCCGTGTCGTTTGCGGCTATCTTACGTTTCATCATCCACGTAGCAAGGCGTTCCATCCCCGGAAGCACGGCGACGATGTTGGGTATCGGAAAGTCTGGACCGACAGGGTTGACACGGAGGTTCGCGGTCTTGTCCTCGTGTATGATGTCGAGTCCCCAGAAAGTATGGAAGACACGCACGTCCCATCCGAACGCCGCGGCGGTCGAGGCTAGTATGAGAGGCGGATAAGCCATGTCGAGCGTCCCCTTTGTGGCGATTATCGACATCTTCTCCTCGCCGTCGCCGACCTCGCCCATCTCCTCGACGCGCGCCCTGAGCGACTCGACCTCCGACGCAAGTTCGTCGGTTTCGGTCGCCGTCACTGTGTCTTCCTCACGTGGAAACGGTAGACTGTCTCTCCGTCCATCTCGACCTCGTCGGCACTCAGAAGCTCTACGTCGTCGCTACCCGCCGTCCAGCCATCGAAGTCGCTTTTACTACCCGAGTCGGTCGAGAGAGCCTCGACGACCTCGCCCACGTCCAGCTTCTCGACAGCCTGACGCGTCTTGACTATAGGCATGGGACAGCTCTCACCGCGCACGTCGAGGTTCTCGTCTATCTCGTACTCGGTCATGGTCGCGTTAGGGAGGCGTACAAGTTAATCCTGTCGTCGGTATTAGACCAACACCTTGCTGGGAGTTACGACAGGCTCGGCGTCCTTGCCCTCAAACGTCCCGACAGCGACCGGTTCGCCGTCGGCGACGACGACGCATAGACCGCCTTTCTTGCAGTCTTCGGCGACGCCCACGACGCCGGGCGCGTACAGCGGCGCGCCGTTTCCGAGCGACTCGACGGTGTTGGGCGCAGCTTCGACACGCGGCAGACCGAGATGGTGGTCGGATTCGAGAGCTTCGAGTAGGGATGTCACGAGTTCATCAAGCCGTCCGGGTTCGTCGTCGTGTACTGCGACGGCGTCCGCCAAGTCCTGCAGGTAGCACGCCTCCTCGACGGTGAAACCGCCGCTTCTTGTGCGCCGGAGTTCCGCCATATGTCCGCCTACGCCGAGTGCAAGACCTATGTCGTGGCAGAGCTTTCGGATGTAGGTTCCTGATTCGCACTCGACGGTTCCGAGGTACCGATTTTTTTCGTGTTCGAGAAGTTCGAGCGTCTCTATCTCGCGCACACGGAGTTCGCGTCTCGCAGAACCCTGTACGGGCGGACGTTGGTAGATGCTTCCTTCGAACTCATCGAAGACATCTGCGACCGACCGACGCGGTTCGCCGTGGAGTTCAAGGACGAAGACGTACTCCTTCGACCTTCCTGCGAAGAGTCCCGAGACACGCGCCGCAGGTCCGAAGAGGACAGGCAGACATCCCGTGACGCGCGGGTCGAGAGTGCCTGTGTGCGCCGCCTTATCGACGCCCAGTATGTCGCGCACCCAAGCGGCTACCTCGTGGCTCGTCGGTCCCGAGGGCTTGTCGATTACGACGACGCCTTTGTCGTGCATCTCGTCGGTTCAGAGCCTCTCGACAGCCGTCGTCACGACCTCGGTGACGCCGTCCTTGTCCCACGTCGACGTGTCGACGACCAAGTCGTATACTGTCAGGTCGTCGATGTCGATTCCGTGTATCTCCTGATAACGTTTCGCCTCGCTCGCCTCGCGCTCCTCGATTTCGGCGCGCGCCTCATCCACGGTCTGTTCCTCGCGGTCGGCGACACGTTCTGCGCGCACGTCGACGGGTGCGTCGAGCCAGACGCGAAGGTCGGCGTCGTCGACCATCCATCCCGACAGACGCCCTTCCAAGACTATGTCGTCGTTTTCGCGTCCTATCTCGCGCTGACGCTCGTCTATCTCGCGGTCGATTTCGGGGTCCTCCTCGGCGACACGTCCGAACTCAGCGAGCGACATACCGCGTTCGCGCGCCATCGAACGGAAGACGTCGCCGCTCGAAACGAGTTCGAGGTCGAAACGCGACGAAAGAGCCTCGGAAAGAGTCGTGGTACCACTCCCGGGTGGTCCGCTGACGGTTATCCTCATGTAGAACCTTCGGAGACGCCCTAATCAAGCTTTACGTTTCGGA
>JAQZDD010000049.1 GCA_028751055.1 Euryarchaeota archaeon Ods04
GTCTCAGCTTCCCTCTTGAGGTAGAGATGAGCGAACAGTGCCGAGTAGACGGCTGTCGTCGCAACCGACACGGAGACGTGCCAGCCTTCGACCGTTCCGTCTGAAGCACCGTCGAACGCGAAGTAGCCGACTATCAGGGAGAAGCTACCGGCGAGGACGACGGTTCCGGCACGCCGGAGCCTTACGGCTCTCCAGCTCTTCTTCAGCGCGCCAAGGACGCCCGCGCCGCCGACGTAACACGCCTCGGGCACTAGCAGGAACTTGACTTGGAAGACGAGGACTATCGAGAGGATTACGACGCCGACGATGCCAAGAAGTAACAGCCCCAAGAGGCTGTCCGGAATCAGCAAGCCGCCGACTGCAAGGACGGCGAGTATCGTAAGCACCAGACCGACGTAAGAGACAGCCGTCGAGACTACGACAACCGGAAAACGTCTCACAGCCGTAAAGAGCCTAGATGACCAGCCACCGTCGTCGTCGCGCACGTCTTCGACGGCACAGAGACCAAGGTATCCACGTAAAAAAAAGCATGACTCCTCCAAGGAGGGTACCTGTTAGGTAGCCTAAGTAGCCGAGAGCGGCGACAGCCCCGAAGAGGACGACGATGCTCGGATACCTCCTAAACAGACTGCCCGACCAGAGAACGGTGTCTACGAAGCTACGGCGCGAAAGTTCGTACCGGTCGCCGTAGCACCGGAGACAGGCGCAGTCGGCTGGGTGAGAGACGGCACGACGGACACCGACATCCGCTCTATCCGTGTCACCGTCGGAGTGGTCGTCGGTGCTCTTGGTGTGGCTTCTGTCCACTACGGTACGTTTCGACAACTAAGTAAAAAGGACAACGAAACTCAGGTCTTGTCGATAGGCAAAAAGACGTTTTTTCCTTACGTTATCTATATTATACAAAATATCTTATCCTAACCATGGAACTACGAGCTACGCCGCTCAGCGGTATCTGTTTACCGAGCAGGGAACCGGTGTCGGTGCAGGTGAAGGTGAAAGACGTTCCCGATAGACGACCGAGTGTAAGACGACGGTGGTCTGCGTGATTCACAGACGGACGAAGCTCAGGTCCGCCGTCTTTGTCTTCTTTGCTGTCGTCCTTCTCGCGTCCCTGTTTACTTTGTCGTCGCTGTCGGTCGCCGCCGCGGAGAAAGGGATACACATCTCGGACGTTGAGGTGAGTCCCGACAACCCGGAAGTCGGTGAGACCGTTACGGTCACGACGACCGTTAAGAACGACGGAGCTGAGCGTTTCGACCTCAGTCAGGTGCGTATCATGGGTCTCGACGACATGGAGTCGTCCACAAACTTGGGCACGGTCGCTCCCGGCGAGGAGATAGACGTGCCGCTGTCGGTGAGGTTCGAGTCCGAAGGAACGAAGGAGTTCGATGTCAGAGCCAGCGGAACCGCCGTAGGCATCGGAACGGTGCACAGACAAGTGACAGTCGAGGTCAGCGGCAACAGTCTGCACGTAGACTCGTCGGCGGAGGATGCTGTCGTCGGTAGCTGGGTACCTCTCGATGTCGAACTGTCGAACGGTGCGGTGTCTGAGGTACGTAACGTCCGGGTGGACGTAGACGGCGATGTCAGGGTTCGGGAGAACACCGCCTACGTTCCGGAGTTAACTGCTAACCGGACGGAGGCTGTCGAACTCCTCGTTATGTCCGACTCGCCGGGGACGGAGACGGTCGATGTCTCTGTCAGCTACACGAACACGAACGGAAACACGGTGACTGTCACGGACACGCTGGCGATGGAGTTCACCGAGGCAAACCACGAGGTCGACCTCAGAGCCACGACGACCGAGGACGGCATAGAGGCGACGTTCCTCAACCTTGGTGACTCCGCGGTGCAGGATGTTCTGGTCGAAGGAGCCGGAGACGTGACGCCCGTAGAGATAGACGGTGTTCGCGGTAAGTCGTCCGAGACGGTCGCACTCGAAACCGAAGGTCTACGCGAGGAGGAGGAGGTCGAACTCAGGGCTTCGTACTACCTCGGCGACGAAAGACGTACGGTTGAGACGACGGTCGGTTACGTGCCGAAGGCGGACGTGAGGCTCACGGGAACGTCGGTTGAGGGCGGTAGCAGTCTCACGGTGACGGGTAGCGCGAGCAACGTGGGTATAGACGACGCCGACGGCGTCCTTGTTGAAGTCGTCGACACCGAATACGTCGAACCTCGGCAGCCACAGCCCGACTACTTCGTCGGTACCGTTCCCGCAAGCGACTTCGGAACGTTCGAACTCAACGCAGATGTAACAGGCGAGGTGGACGCCATACCCGTGGAGGTCAGCTACACGTACGAAGGCGAGAGACAGAGCCATGTCGTCGAGATACCGTACGTCTCGGACTTCGCCGGTGAAGCAGACACGGGTTTCGACGACGTGCCACATCCGGAGGATGACGACGAAGGACTGCCTACCTACCTCGTGGTACTGCTCGCTGTCTGCGCACTCTTGGTCGTCGGCTACGGCTGGAGACGGAGAGGGGCTACATGAGCCGTAAGGTAGCCGAACTCGAAGGAGTCGTAAAGAGGTACGAGAGCGGTGAGGATGAACTCACTGTGCTCAGCGGCGTTGACTTCGGTGTCGAACGCGGTGAGTTCGTAACTGTCATGGGACCGAGCGGATGCGGCAAGACGACTATGCTTAACATACTCGGTCTGCTCGACGAACCCACTGAGGGCACGGTACGCCTTGACGGCAAAGACGCCACCGACCTGACCGAGAAGGAGAGGACGCTCGCAAGAAGGGAGTCGATAGGCTTCGTCTTCCAAGACTTCTACCTCATACCTACTCTCACAGCCGAGGAGAACGTAGACGTACCGACGGCTTTCTCAGGTGGAAGCGGCGGACGTGCGCGCGAACTCCTCGAAACCGTCGGCTTGGGTGACAGGGTTGACCACTACCCCGACGAACTCTCCGGCGGTCAGAAACAGCGTGTCGCGCTCGCACGCTCGCTTGTCAACTCGCCCGGGGTACTCTTAGCCGACGAACCGACAGGCAACCTGGACAAGGAGACCAGCGACAGCGTCCTCGACGAGATACGCAGGATATGCGACGACGGCGTCGGAGTCGTAGCCGTGACACACGACGAAAAGCTGACCGAGTACTCCGACAGAGACGTACGTCTTGACGAAGGTGAGGTGAGACGGACCGGCAAGGTGACAGAATGACCAGAAAGCTCTCTCCGGCAGTTCTAATGGCATGTCGTAACCTGCTCCGTAACAGGATACGGTCGGCTCTCGCGTGTTTCGGTATCGTGATAGGCGTCATTGCGATAGCGTCGCTCGGCATACTCGGCTTCACCCTTCAGGCTGGCTTCATGGAGAACATGGGCGATGTCGCTAACCAGATAGAGGTAACGCCGGCGACGGGTGGCGACGGCATGGGCTTCGGAGGCGCGACCGACGACACGCTCTCAGAGAGGGAGGTGCGTGACGTGCGTCAGTCGGCGGTCGGTGCGTCGGTCGTGCCGGTGAGACAGGACACTGTTGATATAGAGTACGGGGACATGTCGACGACGAGAACCGCGTACTCCGTCTCCGAACCCAACGTGCTTTTTGAGGCAGAGGACGGCAGGCTACCAGCGCAGATGTCGAGCGGCGTTCTCGTCGGAAACACGCTCGCCGACACTATGGATGCCAACGTGGGTAGCACGATGACCGTCGACGGCGACTCGTACCGAGTCGTCGGGGTTCTCGAAGAGGTACCTTGGACGGCACCCGTTAACCCTAACTTCGGCATCGTCGTTCCCGAGAACGAACTAAGGGATGAGGAGTACTCCAGCGTCGTCGTTGAGGAGAGGTCGGCGGACTCCGCAGAGGCGACGGCTGAGAGGATAGACGAGACTCTGAACAGACGCGACGACGTCGTTGACGTGCAGGAGAGTAGCGACTTGATAGAGAACATACAGGAGCAACAGAGACTTCTCACGATGTTCCTGATAGCCGTTGGTTCGATATCCCTCTTCGTAGCCGGTGTGAGCATACTCAACGTCATGCTTATGTCGACCGTCGAACGCCGTGAGGAGATAGGAGTCCTCCGCGCAGTAGGCGTGCGGAGAACCAGCGTCATGAAGGTACTTCTCACCGAGTCGGTTCTCCTTGGCATCGTCGGCGGCGCGGTCGGTTTGGTGCTGAGCGTAGGCATAGGTGCTGTCATAAACCACTTCATGCTCGGAGATGCGTTTCTCGTGTTCCAGCCCGGGAACGTCAGATACCTCGCCACGGCGATGGGTTTTGCGGTCGGTATAAGCTTGGTGAGCGGCGCGTATCCCGCGTGGAAGGCGGCGAACGAGAAGCCCGTTGAGGCTCTCCGTGGATAAACAAAATGACGCGTCCGAAACTGATTATAAACGCGAGACGTTAACCGATACATCCGATGCCGGACAGAACCAAAGCCGGAGGAGTGGTCCCTCTCGTGTGTGTCATCGTGCTAGTCTTCGTAGCCGGCTGCATCGGTCCTGAGGCAGGCGGTTCGGCTTCCGCCGAGGAGATACTCGCGGAAGCCGACGACTACGACGGATTCGATGACGTGCACGGGGAGGTTCGGTTCGAGACACATGGTTTCACGGAGTACAGGGGACATCTGGCTTTTCTCGGTGCGGGGATATCCTTCGAAACCGTCTCGGAAACCGGAGATGGCGAAGAGTACACCGCTGATATAATGCTAAGATCTACGGGCGAACTGCGTACTGACGTTTACACGGACAGCGAGCTATACGAGGTAACGGTCTTCACCGACTCCGAGTACATCAGGTACGAAGCCGACGACGGCTGGTACACCAGGACAGAGGTTGACAGATATGAAGACGGTAGGTTCGACTTCGAATCTCTGGTCGGAGACTTCGAGTTTGAGCACGTCGGGAGCGAGACGGTAGCGGGACGCGACGCCCATCTGCTTCAAGGTGTGTCGCTGGACGAAGATTCGCCTGTTGAGGAGATACGTCTCTGGATGGACTACGAGACGCTCTTCCCGCTCCGTTCGGAAGCCGAAGCTGTCGTCGACGGCGACGAACACGTGACGACATGGGAGTTCACCGAGGTTGAGTTCGACAAGGGATTCGACGACAAACACTTCGACTTTGAGAAGCCTGAGGATGCTACCGACGTGGAAGAGACGACCGAGACGTACGAGGTGGTGCCCGAAGAAGAACGTGACGAGGAAGCTGTTATCGAAGAAGTTTCCGAGGATATAGGCTATGGCTTCGGCTCCGTCGACGACGAAAGGTACGAGCTACGTTACGCGCAAAGCTCGCCTGTCTACGACGCCAACCCCGACGCAGTCCTGAGATACGAGGACACAGAAGGCGACGAGAACGTGAGCCTGTGGGTGAACGACAGGTGGGATGGACTGATGGAGAGAGGGACTGAGGTCGAAGCCGGGGAAGGAACGGCTATGTTCAGGGAGATGGACGGCTCCAACTTTTTCGACTGGAGATGTGCCGGAGACATCTACACGCTTGCCGGAGATGTCGGAAGCGAGCGCATGGTTGAGATAGCTGAGGACGTATGTCTGCCTCGGTAGCCGGTGCATAGACAGCGAGCCTCAGGTTTCCGGTGTATGTCCTGTCTCTATGTAGACGTGCGCGAGAAATCCGACGTAGACTGCCATGAAGAGGATGTCGGATACCACGTTCAAAGCCATTCTCCAGCCGAATCCCTGCCCGTACTCCACGCCGAGGGCGTAAGAGTCGAGGTCGACGGTTACACGGAGCGTCTCTGTCCCGGGGTTGAGCAGCTCGGGGACGGACGCGCTCAGAACGACGTATCCGACGCCGACGACCAACAGGTAGATGAGCCTGCCCTTGCTGACCTTCGAAACCCTCCAGCTATCTCTGATGCTCCCGACAGGTCCTTTGCCGTCTATGAAACACGCCTGAGGAAACATCATCGTCCTGAATATCAGATAGAGTCCTGTGACCATTATCAGGACAAGCGTTACGGGACCGGGAAGAAACAGTTCGTTCATGGCTATCCAGAAGACAACGACAGAGCCGAGAAGGAACGCGAAGACACAGAAAGATAGGACTGCCGAAGGAACCGCAATCACAGTCTTCAGTATGTTTCGGGAGCCGTCGCTAACGTAGTCCGTCGTCTCTTTGAGCGCGTGCCGGCAGACGTAGCCCGTGAGAACGACGTACGCGCCGAAGACGGATACGGCGGTGATGACTCCGGGTACGGCGTCGGATGCCATCATAGAGATCTGGAAGGCTGCGACCACCGCGACGGCGAAGGCGACGTTCGGTCTGGTGACGAGCGAGAGGCTCCAGAGGAAGATATCGACGACGGATCTCCTCACGACCTTCGTGTCTATCCCCCTGCAACGGACGCAGTCACACCTGTCCATCTCTCTACCTTGCGTTCGGGGATGCTCGTCCTAAAGTGGATAACTTTTTCCTTCGACCGACAACGGCTGTGGACGGTATTCTGCGTACGTACCACAACCAGTTTAACAGTCTCGGACGTATATCCGAGCATGAGAAGACGCGAGTTCCTCACAGCGGCGTCAACTGTGGGCGCGGCGTCGCTGTCTGGCTGTCTCGCACTCGAAGCTTACTGGGCACAGCCCGACTGTGCGGTTACCGAGCTTGTCGACAGCCCTCCCGAAGACACGGTCTACCTGCCGACACACCGTGACGACATGGTGATGTTGGGTTCGGACACAGCGGGCGACTACGAGGTCTCTTTCTCGTACACGTATCCGCATATGTTCTGGACAGTAAACGGCACGAGGACGGAACTTGTTGAGCCTTCGGACGACGACGAAGTGCACTTCATGGTGACGGTGAGCGACGCCGAGACGGGGATACCGATACCCGCCGACACGGGTGCGTCGCTGGAGATACTCCGCGGCGGCGAGACGGTGTTCGAACGTTCACCTTGGCTCATGGTGTCGCAGACGATGGGCTTCCATCTCGGCGACAACATCCCTCTTGGCGAAGGCACACCTTTCGGAGACGGCACCGAGTACGTCGCTCGTCTCACGCTCGGTGATACTGACGCGCGTCTCGCCGAACCCCTTGAAGGACTTTCGGGCGGGGGCGAGACCGCCGAGGTCGAGTTCGTCTACTCGCGCAACGAACGCAACGAGATAGGCTGTGAAGTACTGGACGAGGACAGATGGGGCGAACCGGGCGCGCTGGAGCCTATGGAACA
>JAQZDD010000062.1 GCA_028751055.1 Euryarchaeota archaeon Ods04
CCCGAGTAGTGCGCCTTCGTCGCCTCGTAGCCCGCGTCGCGGAGACGCTCGACGAACTCGTCCAGTTTCGAGGGTGTTGCTCCCGCACGCTGACAGACCTCGTGGTGGTCGTAGTGCGTCGGCGTATCCATCTCGTCGCGTACCTGCCTCAGCATCTTCGTCGCACGTTTCCGCGTCCCCATGCTCTCGTCCGTCTTCACTTCGTCTATTACCTCGTCGACGAACGCCGCGTCGCGTACCGCGCCCGTCCAGAGCGGACCTGCGATACGTCGCGTCGCGCCGCAGGAACAGTCGCGGACAATCTCCTCAGGAACCGCCGCACCTTCGGCGTCGTGCGCGTCGCGCGCTCCGCATTCGAAGCAGTGCGAGACGAAGCCGACGCCTTCGAGAGCGGCGTTCGACACCTTCGCGCCCTCCTCGACGGCGAGGTAGGTGCGTTTGTAATGGTCCGAGGAGTGCGAAAGCACGGGCGTGACGGCGACGTCGTAACGCGCCGCCGTGCGTGCCAGCGCGCCTATCAGGACACGCAGACCCATCTCGGCGTGGTATGTCGTGTTGAGAGGCACGCAAGAGTAACGACGCACGCCGGAGTCGTGCGCGCCGCACAACGGCGCGGTGTCCGTCGCTGTGAAACAGGCGAGCGAGTGCGCTGAGTTGAAAGCAGCGTCGGCGAAAGGTATCGGGGAGCCGAAAGGGTCTACATCGACGGCATCGTACCGTCCGCGGCGCATGACGACGTTACCGTCCTCGTGCACGGCGGTCGCTTTTTCGGCGACGTCGTTCTCCTCAACGTTCCTGCGGGCAAGTTCGACCGCTTCGTCGCTCCTGTCGACTAGCGTCGCGTCGTAACCCGCGAGCGCGGCACGCACGCCACGGACGCCGCTTGCTGTGTTTGCGTCCAGATACGTCGGCGTCCTGTCCGCGCCTCCTACGCGGTCGCGCCACGCGCGCAAGACACCGACCGTGATGTCGCGGTTCATCTCCATCCGCGGGTTGTAGAACGCGTCCCCGACATCGAAACGCGCGCCGCCTTCCTCGACCATAGTACTTGGGGTTGGTTGTCGCCGTCGTAACAACAAACCACCGAAACCCATTTGACAGTGAGAACCATCTGTCCGGCATGGACGAGGAAGGCTTCTACAGCCGCGAAAGATGGAACAACTGGATGGAGCGTCTGCGAGAGGAAGAGTTCGACCCTGAGAGCGACGACGGTGACGGTGCTCGTCTGTTCTTCAATCTACAGGACGATATCACGATAGCGTGTGTCAACGCCGTTGAGGCGTACGAAGAAGGTGAATTCGACGAGGATGAGTTCGTCGAGGAACTCAACGAGATGCGTGAGATAGTGATGGCGGAGGAGGAGATGGAGGAGAACAAGAAGATGGTGCTCGAAGGCGTGCAGACCTCCCTAATCGGCGTAATGGCGTCGTGCGAGACATACGTCGTCAACAGCGGCGAACCGGCGGGCGACGGAGACGTATCCGAGTATGTCCGCGAAGCCGCACGCGCAGAGAAGAAAGACGACATGGACCGCGCACTCGCTCTCGTCGCAGAGGCGGGCGCGCTGATACTTGACGACGCCGACTTCGATGCCGAGTCTTTCGACGACCTCGAATACGGATTCGTCAGCGAATGGGTCAACGGACTCGACTCGCTCGCGGACGCCGTGAGCGAACCCGAGACGATAGAAGAAGACGAAGAGTAAGGAAACAACGAAAACGTGGACGACCTACGGTAAAGTTATAACGCAGGCGCGGCGTCGTTACGTTATGCGCGTAACATGGCACGGTCACTCGTTCTTCGAACTGCAGACGGACGGTGCAGAAGTACTCGTAGACCCGTTCTTAGACGGGAATCCGGCGACGGAAGCCACGCCTGAAGATTTCGACCCCGACATCGTAGCCGTCACGCACGGACACCACGACCACGCGGGCGACGCACACAGGTTCGACGCGACGGTCGTCTGCCAGCCTGAACTCGCCGAGTACTTCGACGGTAAGGGCACGGATGCAGTCGGGATTAACATCGGAGGGACGTACGAGGAGGCGGGCGTCAGCTTTACGATGGTTCAGGCGTTCCATTCGTCGGGCGCGCCGAGCGACGGACAGTTCGACAGGTACGGCGGCACTCCTGCGGGATACGTCATCGACGACGGAGAGACGCGTTTCTACCACGCGGGCGACACAGGGCTTTTCGGCGACATGAAGACAGTCGTGCGCGACGTTTACGCGCCCGACGCCGCCGCGGTGCCCATAGGCGACCACTTTACGATGGGTCCGGAAGACGCGGCGACAGCCGTCGGATGGCTCGGCGTCGACGATGCGTTTCCGATGCATTACGACACGTTTCCGCCGATAGAGCAGAACCCCGAAGAGTTCGCCGAACGTGTCGACGGCGCGACGGTGCACGTACCCGAAGCCGGAGATACTGTCGAACTGTGAACCCGAATCTAAGCCCGCATAGAATGGTAGAAAAAGACGAACTGACGGTGCTCGTCCCGACTTACAACGAAGAGCCGACGGTCGGCGAGGTCGTCCGCGGCTTCCTGACACAGGGCTACAACGACGTGCTCGTGATAGACGGCGGAAGCGACGACGAGACGCAGAAGGTCGCAGAGGAGGCTGGCGCGCGTGTCGTCGAACAGTCGGGGAGTGGGAAGGGTCAGGCGGTACGCGAGGCGGTACACGAACATATGGAGCGTCCGTACGTCGTCATGATAGACGGCGACGGCACCTACCTGCCCGAGGAGGTCGACCGTCTGCTCGCGCCGCTCGAAGACGGCGCGGACCACGTCCTCGGCAACCGTCTCGGAAACCCCGAAGCATTCACTCGTCTCAACTACATCGGTAACCATATCTTCAACTTCGAGTTCCGCCTCGCGCACGGCAAGCACCTGGGCGACATCCTGACGGGCTACCGTGCTTTCACGCTCGAATCCGCACGTGAACTCACGCTCACGGAGGAAGGCTTCGGCATCGAGACGGAGATGTGCGCTGAATGTCTCGGTGCAGGACAGCGTGTCGAGACCGTCGACATCACGTACCTCGAACGTCCCGAAGGGTCGGAGGAGAACCTGCATCCCGTCTTCGACGGTGCACGCATCGGCTACGTCGTCTACAAGACGACACGCAGGACGCGCCCTGCTTTCTTCTACGGCGTAGCTCTCGCGGTCGCAGTCGTCGCGGTCGTCGTCTTCGCCCTTCTCAGCTGAGAGAGTCCGAAAAAGCTTCACGTGAAACACACGACGAACCCGTATGCTCGGCATCGTACGTTCCGCCGTCGGTCTGGTCACGCGACTCGTCGTCTTCATCGTCTCCTACCTCGTTCACCAGATACTCGGCTACGTCGTGATATTCGGTGCTGTGGTCGCAGGATTCGTCGTCTTCTTAGGCGTCACAGCCGCGCTATCTACCGTTACTTCGCAGACGGTTGCTGGTGCGGTCGGTGCTGTAGCCGCGCTCGCCTCCGTCTGGGCGGTAGGTCTGAAGCTAATCTTCGGCGGTTCTTCGGAAGCTGGAGTCGAAGACAAGGTGGACACACAGACCAACGGGGCTGACCACCTGAGTGAGAAGTAGCCAGCGATGGACTTACCGACTGTGGCATCAACCGCGGGAGGTATGCGGAGAATGCCTTCGCAAATCAAATATTTCCGACAGTTCGCGTGAATCTCCGATTCACGAGACAGCGGGTTACGGTGGAGTAGCGGAAGAGCAGGCTCTTCCTAACCTTTCTTCGCTACGCTCAGAAAGATAGCGGGAGGTGAATTTGGACTGACTGTGCTACATTACGCGAGTGAGGCATGCTCCGCATGCCTCCAACAGGTCCAGCGGGTTACGGTGGAGTAGCGGGAGGTAGATTTGAACTACCGATCTCCGGGTTATGAGCCCGGCGGAATCTCCTGGCTATCCCATCCCGCTACTCTTTGTTTCCCTCCTCGCGTCCTTAAGAATTCCGGTATTGGTGCCGATGTGGCACCGACGAATAAGTTAAGGCAGTGGAGACACACTTTGACTGCATGTACGATAACATACTGGTTCCGACCGATGGTAGCGAGGGTACTGACGCGGCTGTAGAACACGCACTCGACATAGCCAAGAAGTACGACGCTACGGTTCACGTGGTCTACGTCGTCAACACGAGCGCGTACAGTACGCTCCCCGCTGACTCGAACTGGGAGTCGATAACGGCGGCTCTCGAAGACGAAGGCAAGACGGCGACGAAGGACATAGTCGGCATGATGCACGACGAAGGCGTCAATGCCATGCCCTCGCTGGAGGAAGGCGTACCCCACAAGACGATACTGGAGTACGCCGACGAAAACAACATCGACCTGATAATAATGGGTACACACGGAAAGTCCGGACTCGACAGGCTTCTTCTGGGGAGTGTCACTGAGAAGGTCGTGAGAGCGTCTAAGGTGCCGGTCATGACTGTCAGGATGTTACAAGACGAGGAAGACGACGAGGAAGAGGAGTAGAATGAAGATAACGGAGCTAATGACGCCCGACGTGGTGACCGCCGAGCTACCGGGCACGAGAGAGGACGTTATCGAGATACTGCAGAAGGGAGAGATAAGCTCGATACCTGTCACCAAGGACGGCAGGTACCGTGGACTTATCTCACGCGAGGAGTTACTGCGCGACGCGAACGAGGACCAGCTTGCGATGCTGATGCGCGAAGTTCCGACCGTAGCCGAGGACGCGACAGTAGAAGACTGTGCGCGTCTGATGCTCGAAGAGGACGAGCGTCGCGTTCCCGTCGTTGAGAACGGAGGCGTGGTCGGCATAGTCACGCTCACCGACATCGTGGAGTACCTCGCTGGACTCGGTGACGACCGCGACATAGGCGAACTCATCGACGGACGTGTCCTAACCGTCTGGGAGGAGACTCCCGTGCGCGTAACAGTCGAGACTCTGACGCTCGCCGACGACAGCGCGGCGTGCGTCCTTAACGTCTCGTGCGACATGGTAGGCATCATTACCGAGACGGACTGCATACGTGTCTCGGATGTCGACACTTCCTCGGAGGAACTCGGCGAGGCGGTCGCAAACCAAGACGACGAATGGATGTGGGAAGGCATCAAGGCAACCAGCACACAGCTCGTCCCCGTCTCGAAGGTTACGTTCCCCGAGGAACCTGTCTCGAAGTACATGGCTGACGAAGTAGTGACCGTGGTACGTAGCACCGATGTGAGCGACGCCGCTAAGTCGATGACCGAGCACGATGTTCAGCACCTGCCGGTCAAACGTGGCGACGACCTTGTCGGTATACTGCGCGACACCGACCTGCTCAAAGCGGTACTGTAATACGGTATCCTCCCAAATCCGAATCCATGTCAGAGACACCCGAAAGAGAGGAGGTTATCGAACTCGCCAAACGGCGGGGCTACCTCTACCCGAGCTTCGAGATATACGGCGGTGCGTCGGGATTCTGGGACTACGGACCGCTCGGTACGTCGCTCAAGAACGAGGTAGTCGACTCTTGGCGCGAGATGTACGTCGTGAGGCACGGATACGAGGAGATAGACGCTACGACGATAGGCAAGGAAGACGTCTACGTGGCGAGCGGACACGCCGAAGGCTTCGCCGACGCTCTCGCTTCGTGCCCGGAGTGCGGCACGTTCTTCCGTGCCGACCATCTCGTCGAGGACCACACCGAGATAGAGAACGCCGACGGAATGCCGCTCGACCGTCTCGCCGATATACTCGCCGACGAGAGCGTGCCCTGTCCGTCGTGCGGCGCGACGCTCGAAGACGCCGAAGTCGAGGAGTTCAACCTGATGTTCGAGACCAACATCGGTCCCGGAAGCGGCAGGAAGGGCTACCTGCGTCCCGAGACAGCGCAGGGAATATTCGTCGACTTCCAGCGTCTCAAGCATTACTTCCGCGAAAGTCTGCCTTTCGGCGTTACGCAGATAGGACGCGCCTACCGCAACGAGATAAACCCGCGTCAGGGTATCGTCCGCCTGCGCGAGTTCCAGCAAGCCGAACTCGAATACTTCAAGAAACCCGACGACGAGATAGACGTTTCATCGGTCGAGGACGTAGAGGTACGTCTCTATCCCGTCGACGAACAGGAGGATGACGAAGGCGAACCTTTCGTGACGACCGTCGGCGAAGCCGTCGAAGAAGGCGTCATCCAGAGTCCGACCATCGCATACTTCATCGGGAGGTCACAGGAATGGTACGAATCCATCGGTATTGACGCCTCGAAGCTACGTTTCCGTCAGCACCTTCCCGACGAACGCGCACATTACGCGTCCGACTGCTGGGACGGTGAGACGTTTACGACGTTCGGATGGATAGAGGTCAACGGAGTCGCCGACCGCTCCGACTACGACCTGCGGAAACACGCCAAGCACTCGGGCGAAGAGATGGGAGTCTGGCAGGAGTACGACGAAGCCGTCGTACGAGAGGAGACTGTCGCCGACCCCGACATGAGCGTCTTAGGTCCCGAGTTCGGCAGCAAGGCAGGCGAAATAGCCGACGCGTTACGCGAGAAGGCGCGAACC
>JAQZDD010000234.1 GCA_028751055.1 Euryarchaeota archaeon Ods04
CCCAAACGTTTGGAGATGATAGAGGTGCTGATGTCGGAGGACACGAAGGTCGGAAGTATACGCGAACTTGCCGAGGTGCTTGACCGCAACCCGAGCGAGGTGCACGAGGACGTGCATCTGCTTGAAGAGTACGGGATAGTTGAGCTACGCGAAGAGGGGCGCGCGAAGAAGCCCGTAGTGCCCTACGACGAGGTCGACATCAACGTGAGTCTGTCGCGGGACAAGGAAGCGACTGTATAAACGGTATAAACAGTCGTCGCGCCTCTACCTGTTACCGGTTAGGCTCGAAGCCCATTATCTCCGCCGCCTCGTCGGGCGTCGCGGGTTCGCGGTCCATGTCGCGCGTCATCCGCGCCGCTCTCTCGACGAGTTCGGCGTTGCTCGCCTTCTCGCCCTCTTTGAGGTAGTAGTTGTCCTCGACGCCGACGCGTATGTTGCCACCCATCGAAAGAGCCGCGCCTATCAGAGGCCACTGTGTCGGGTAGCCGATTCCGATGACCTGCCAGTTTGCGTCGTCGGGTAGCTGGCGCACCTGATTCATCAGGTTGTTGACGGTGGGAGGAATGCCGCCGACGATACCCATGATTATCGAGAAATAGATGGGGTGCTCCAGAATGCCCTGCTTGAGCAGAGGGCGTATGCTCCCGATATGTCCCGTGTCGAAGCATTCGAGTTCTGGCTTCACGTCCGCCTCGTTCATCGCCTTCACCATCTTCTCGATGTCCTTGAACGAGTTCTCGAAGACCATGTTGAAGGCGTAGTCGTTCTGGTTGTCCGACCACTTGGCGTAGTTCATCGAACCCATGTTGAGAGCGGCGATGTCGGGTCCGACCTCCTTGACGTACTCGATACGAGATTCGAGAGGCTCGTGGAGCGCGCCCGTCGAGAAGTTGATGAGTATGTCGGTGTGGTCGCGTACCTCGTCGTATATCTCCTGATACGTCTGGGTGTCGAACGTCGGGCTTCCGTTTTCGGTCCGCGCGTGTATGTGCGCCGCCGCCGCTCCGGCTTCGCGTGCCTCCTGCGCCTGCTCGGCAATCTCCTGCGGCGTGTAAGGGACGGTCGGACATCTGCTACGGAGCGTCATCGCGCCCGTCAACGATACCGAGATGACTGCCTTGTCGGGGTCGTTTCCGCGTACTGTGCGCTGTGTCTTGACACCCATGTGGGTGCCTATGTCTTCGTCTGTCATTTTGGGTTGACTCTCTGGTATTCTTGTTTTGTTTCTCTTTTTATCGAAGCTTCCAGTCGGGGTCGCGGTCCATCATCCGTGCCTCCATTCCCTCCTTCGTGTCGTCGCTCATCGTGAGGAGCGCGAACATCTCCTTCAGGTACGCGAGTTGGTCGTCGAAGTTCTTGTCGAGATGGCTGTAGTACGCCTCCTTGCCCATCGATATCGCCGTCGGGCTGGAGTTGACGAGCGTGTCGACGAGAGCGTCGAGTTCTTCGTCGAACGAGTCGGCGTCGTAGACCTGTGAAAGAAGACCGATACGTTCTGCCTCCTGAGCGTCTATCTTTTCGCCCGTGAACAGCATCCACAGACCCTTCTTCTCGTGGACTGTGCGCATTATGGGAGCCATGACCTGCATCGGGAACAGACCGCTGTCCATCTCGGGCGTTCCGAACGTCGCGTCGTCCGCTGCGACGACGAGGTCCGCCGACGTGGCGAGACCCATGCCGCCCGCGAGACAGTAGCCTTCGACGGCGACGACGACGAGAGCGTCGGTGTCGCGCATCTTACCCATCACGCCCGAGATGCTCGACATGTGCTCGCGGTACGTCTGAGTCGACGCGCCGACCAACTGAGACATCTCGCTCAGGTCGCCGCCCGAACAGAACTTGCCGTCCGCGCCGCGTAGGACGACGACGCGCGTCTCGTCGGATGCGTCGGCGGCGTCAAGGACACCGTTCAGCCCCAGCATGACGTTCTCGTTCATCGAGTTGCCCTTGTTGGGGCGGTTTATGGTCGCACGCACGACGGCACCGTCGTCGCTAACCTCCACGTCGAAGTCCTCGTTCGAAAGCTCTTGTGCGTCGAGAGACATACCTTGCCTGTTGGGGCGTCGTACCTATAAAGCTACATAAAACTATCTTTATCGTGACTCGCGTGAAATCGGTTCGACCGTCGGGCGTAAGGAGAGCGAAAGAAGGATGGATGCGGACAGGAAGACGGTCAGACGAAACGCACGCCCGCGTCCTTGATGCCGTTCTTGGTGCCGACGTTTATGAGAAGGGGTGTCAGAGACTCGACCTGCGGCGCGACGCCGAATCCGCCCACGTCAAGCGGACGCGCGCCCACGTCCTCGGCGAGTTCGGACGCCGTCTCCTTCGCCTCATCGTCGCCGAAGACCGCCACGTCGGCGTCTATCTCAAAGCTCAGGTCGGCGAGCTTTCCGGCGGCGAGGTTGTGGAAAGCACCCGCGAGCGGCGTTCCGTCGTCGAGTGCTGCGCGTATCTCCTCGGCTGACGAACCCGCGTCGGGCGGCGTGTAGACGAAGTCGCCCTCGACGCGCGACATGCTGACGACGGGCGTCACGACGACGCCGTCGTATCCGTCGAGAACAGCGCGCGCCGTTTCCGCCGCGTAGTCGGGCGGCACAGCGAGGACGGCGACGTCCGTGCTTTCGACGGCTTCGGCGTTCGACGCGCCTTTGACCTCCGCTCCGTCAAGCTTCTCGGTGTAGTCGGCGGCGACTTCCTCCGCCTTCTCCGCCTTACGGCTTCCGACGACGACCTCGTGACCTGCTTCTGCGAGACGTGTTGCGAGACCTCCGCCGAACTTTCCGGTGCCTCCAAGGACTGCTATCTTCATGTCTGCACAAGCCGTTGGGCGTCGTTATAGGTTGCGGCTTCCGCCAGACGAGAAAACGCAACCCTTATGCGGTGTTCGTGACGAGTTTGTAGTAGGCTCCGTTGTTCCGC
>JAQZDD010000054.1 GCA_028751055.1 Euryarchaeota archaeon Ods04
GAGATATGTCCGTTCTGTATGATGTCCGCCGGGGCGACTGTCGTGCTGTTCGGTCTTGAGATTGCGATACTCAGGGCGAGCAACACGCCTTCGCTGTCGGAGATGTTCGGCGACACGCGCGCCCTGCTCACGCAGACGACGTACACCTGGCCCGTCTTGGTCGTCGCTGTCGGCGTCCTGACGCTGTTGGTGACGTACGGCGCGACACTCGCCCCCGTGCCCGGAACCTGAACCTGTATGAATATCTGCTGACTCCTCTCCCCTTCCGCGCGTCTTTCGGCGCGTCTAACCGAGCTTTCCTTCGAGAACCTTCGCCGCTACGAGCACCGGGTCCCAGACGGGGCTGAAAGGCGGCGCGTATCCCAAGTCGAGACGCACAACCTCGTCGACCGTCATCTCGGCTTCGAGTGCTGTCGCAACCGTGTCGATACGTTTCGCCGCGCGGTCTTTTCCTGCCGTGCTTCCGCCAAGGAGGCGTCCTGTATCGCTGTCGGCGACGAGCGTCACAGTCGTCTTCTCCGCGCCGGGGTAGTAGCCGGAGCGCGAAGCCGCGTCGACCGTCACCGAGACGGGGTCGTAGCCCGCCTCGCGCGCCTCTTCCGCGCTCAGACCCGACCGTCCGCATCCGAGTTCGAAAGCCTTCAGGACGGCGGTTCCTGCGATACCTCCAGTCTCGGTCGGCGTCCCCGCGACGGTTGCTCCTATCGCGCGTCCCGCGCGGTTCGCGGTAAGTCCGAGCGGCACCCAGTCGTCCTCTCCAGTCACGACGTGCTCCATCTCGGCGCAGTCGCCCGCGGCGTAGACGTTTTCGGCGGACGTACGTCCGTACTTGTCGACCGCCACCGCTCCCGAGTCGCCGAGTTCAACGCTGTCGGCGACTATTTCGACGTTTGGACGTATTCCTACGCCGACGAGCGCGGCGTCCACCTCCACCGTCGTTCCGTCGGAGCAGACGACCTCCGAGACGCGTCCTCCGTCTCTGTCGCTGTCGCCGCGGAGCCTCTCGACCTCGACGCCCGTATGCAGTTCCGCGCCGTTTTGTTTGAGGCAGTCCTCGACGCTTTCGGCGACCTCCTCGCCGAAAGCCGGTAGGATATGGTCGGAACGCTGGAAGACGTGAACGTCGATGTCCCAAGCCGAGAAAGCCTCGACCATCTCAACGCCGACGTATCCGCCCCCTACCACAGCGACCTTCTTAGGCGGCTCCATCCCGCCGTACCGACGCGCCGCCTCCTCGTTCAGGTAGTCGCCGCCGCCGAGCGACTCGACGGTGAAGTCGTCAGGTTCGTGCAGGAGCGCGCGTATGCACGCCGCCGAGTCGAGACCGTGGAGCGTGAGAACGCCGTCGAGTTCCGCGCCCTCGAAAGGATTGGCGGCGCGCGCACCCGCTGCGACGAGAAGGTCGTCGTATCCGTGTTCGAACTCATCGCCGTCAGGTTTGCGTACCGTGACTGTCTTGTCGTCAGGTGAGACGCCGACGACCTCGTGCTCGCGTCGGAGGTCGATTCCGCGCTCCTTTATTTCGTCGGGCGGAAGTGAGAGAAGGTCGGTCAGTTTCTCTACTTCACCTTTCACGAAGTAAGGCGTGCCGCAGTGTGCGTACGAAACCCAGCGTCCCTTCTCGAAGACTGTGACGTCGAGTTCGGAGTTCTCACGTTTCGCCTTGCTCGCCGCGCTCAGACCTGCGGCGTCCCCACCGACTACCACGAAGTCGCTGCTGTCGTTGTCAGGCATGCAAGAAGTTCGTCCGACGACCACTTCAGGCTTGTGTGCCCGTGCCTATGCCTACTCCTCGAAAGCCTCGACGACTATCTTCGACTCGGCGCGGCTCAGACGCTGAGAGACGGCGGACTTCGAGACACCGAACTCGTCGGCGAGTTCGGACAGCGACAGACGTTGAGGGTCGTCGTAGTAGCCGCCGACGACCGCTTTCCTGAGCGTCTCGTTCTGTTTCTCCGTTAGGTTCGACAGGTTGGCTAACGTGTCGTCCTCAGCGTTTCTTATGCCCAGCACCTCAGCCTCCTCGGCTTTTTCGCGTAGCCTCCGGAGGAGCGTCTCGGCGTCGTCGTCCTCGGAGACGTACGCCGACACGACGATGCCGTCGTCCCCAACGTCCTCGACACGCGGTGGCACGTCGATATCCTCAAAGACGGGGCAGAAACAGTCGTTCTCCAGAAGGCTCTCCGTCTTGAAGACCTCTGAACCGCCGCTGCCGTCCGAAACAACGATGTCGGAGACGCATCTGTTGCCCGCGGTCAGCCTCCGTACATCCCTGACCTCGGTTCCGCTGTCGACTGCCTGCTTGAGCGGACAGGAGCAGCTTTCGGACGGAGTGACAGAGATTTCGAGACGGGTACTTCTGTCCTTCACGGCGACTCCGGCTTCCTGAAGGAACTGTCGTGTGTTCACGCTGATGCATACGTGTCGCTGGCGTATAAACACTCACGGTGTAGTCCGACGAAGAACTTATCTCGCCGCAGTCTTGCCTTCGACGAACGTACCAATCTTAATTATTAAGGCTGGTTAAGTAGACGCCCAATCAAAAAGAAGTAAAAGTTTTGAAGAACTTTGTATATCATGGGCAACAGAGACAACATAGGCGAAGACACGGACTTTTCTGCGGACAAGATGGGGGAGAACATGGAAGTCATCGAGAAGATGGAGAACGCCGATGTCGACGACAGAAAACTCGCCGCGATGGTCGACGGTAACGAACTCATCGAGGAGATAGGTCTCGACAGGGGTGAGATACAGTGGCGGAAGGACTTCGTCGGCTTCGACGAAGAAGACGTACGCAACTTGGAGAACCTCGGCGACCTGTTCGAGGGCATAAAGGACATGGCGGCGGACGAGTTCTACGACCATATTCTCGAATACGACGAGACGAAACGTATCGTAGAGCGTTCGACGCGCGACGTTGAGTCGCTCAAGAAGACACAGACTGCGTACCTTATGCGTCTCTCCAGCGGCGTCTACGGAACGTCCTACTTCGCCGACCGCGCACGTATAGGCAAGATACACGAGATGATAGACATGCCCCCGAAGCACTACATCGGGACATACATGCACTACAACAACATCGTCATCCCGCGTATCGTCAACAACGTCATCAACAAACGCGTCGACGAGATGGACGACAGCGGCGGTCTGCTCGGCGGCATCATCGGGGGCGGTGGCTCGAACGAGGGGCAGGTACGCGCCATCTCTGAGGAGATAGCAGACAAGATGATGTCGTGGCTCCGTATCACGAACTTAGACATGCAGGTCGCTATCGACACATACCTCTACTCCTACTCCCAGGACCTGCGCGACTACAACGAGGAGATGACCAACGTCGCCGTTGATGTTCAGGACTCTGTCGCAGACATAACCGATTCGTCGGCACATGTCGCCGAGAGGTCGCAAGAGGTCGGCAGGCTGGCTTCAGACGCAGAGGAAAACAGCAGGAAGGTCGCCGAGGAGGTCTCGGAGATGAGCATGACCGTCGAGGAGATAGCGAGCAGTGCCGAGGAGGTCGACAGGATGAGCGACGAGATGGAGGAGCGCGCGGAGAAGACGCAGGACAGGGTTGCGGAGATAAACGAGGCTGTCGAGAAGGTCGAACGGACGCGCGCCGAGAACCAAGAGGAACTCGAAGCACTCGCCGACCACATAGGCGACCTCGAAAAGATAACCAAGAACCTCAACGACTTCGCCGACCAGACGGCGGTTCTCGCAACCAAGGCAGGGACTCACGCCGCGGAACTCACGGGCGAGGCAGGCGAGAAGCTACGTAACATATCCGACCAGATAGGCGACATAGCGGCACACGCAGAGAAACGCGCGGACGATGCCGACGACATAATCGATGAGGTCTCGGAGAGCATACAAGAGACGGCTGAGGCACTCGAAGAGATAGAGGACGACATAGTGGCTGTCGACGAAGCGTCCGACGAAGCCACCGAAGAGATAGACGCTGTCGTCGACTCGGCGCGCGAGACTTCGAGTAGCATGGCTGAGATAAGCGACGTGACCGACGAACAGGCACGTATAGCCGAGGAGATAGTCGTACTCGTTGAGGACAACGCCGAGAGTTCGTCGGTCGTCTCGGAGGAGATGGACGCCGTCGTCGAGACGATTGAGGAGCAGAACGAAAGGCTCGAAGGTCTCGACGTCTCGGTTCGCCGCAGGGTAGAACGTATCACAGAACAGAAGTCGCGCGAAGCCGAGATGTTCTGACGTATGTCACAGTCCCGAGAAACGCGGAAAACGACCACCGTCGTCGTCGGCTCCTCTGCGGGCGGTTCGGACGCCGTGGAACGTCTGCTCGCCGACCTGCCGACGGGTGCCGGAATACGTCTCCTCGTAGTGCAGCACATGCTCGCTTCTTTCACGCGCCGGTTCGCTGAGAGGCTTGACGCCGCCTCGGATTACGACGTGCGCGAGGCACGTGTCACCGACTCGGTGGGCGTCGATGAGGCTGTCGTGGCGAGAGGTGACACTAACATGCGCGCCGTCGGTGAGGACGAGACGGACGCCGGAGTTCTGAACCTCGAACTCGGTGGAGGAAGCCAAAGCCCGCGTCCCTCCGTCGACGTGACGATGTCGACCGTCGCAGATGTCGCCGAAGGGAGCGTCGTAGGCGTCGTTCTCTCGGGAATGGGTTCGGACGGCGTCCGTGGCGTCCGAGCGGTGAAGAGAGCGGGCGGCGTAACCGTCGCACAGGACGAGGAGACGTGCGGCGTCTTCGGTATGCCGCGGAGGGCGATAGAGTCCGGGAACGTCGACCATGTACTGCCCAGAGACGCGATACCCGGGTTCGTGAGAAAGACCGCCGAGGAAGAGGGAGAGGTTGAAGACGGCGGCGCGGACTGCGTGACCAAACAGGAAAACTCCGGTAAAGCTGACGAAATTACCAAGGAGACGACCGACGGATGACACGCACGAACGACCGGAAGGACGGAGGCAGGAGAGACGGAAAACAGAACGGGGACGACGGGTTTGAACAGGTTCTGAACTACGTCCGCGACGAGATGGAGCCGCACATAGACGGATACACGCGTTCGTACCTGCGCCGCCGTGTCGACTCGCGTATCCGGCGTGCAGACTGCGAAGGATATGAGGACTACGTCGAACTCCTGCGCGACGACGCCGACGAGAGACGTGACCTGATGGACGCGTTCTGGATAAACGTCACGCGTTTCTTCCGCAACCCCGATGTCTGGGAACGTCTGTACGAAACTCTGCCCGACGAGGGAAGTCTGCGCGCCGCGAGCGTCGGATGTGCCGACGGAAGCGAGGCTTACTCGCTCGCAGTCCTCTGCGCATCGAAGGGCGTCGATGTTTCGGTCACGGGAATCGACGCCGACCCCCGTGCCGTCGAGGTGGCGCGCGAAGGAACCTACGACGCCGACATAGACGAACTCGAAACCGTCTCTTTCGTCGACGACGCGACCGAGTATGTCGTGGAAAAAGACGACTGCTTGGAGGTCGACAGAGAGATACGTCGGAACGTCGACTTCGTGCAGGGGAACGCGATGGACGTATCCAACCTGTTCCGCGGATACGACCTCGTTCTCTGCAGGAACCTGCTGATATACGTCAGGGCGGACCGCCGCGAACCCATCTTCGAGGGCGTGACCGGTATGCTCGACGACGGCGGCTTGCTCGTCCTCGGAAAGACCGAGTCTCTACCCTCCGACTACAGACAGAAGTACACCACGGTCGACGGTCGTCTGCGTATCTACCGTAAAAAGTGACGCAGAACTGACTCAACCGTGTTGTGCGAGCCGTGGTAGAGAGCGAAGACACGAACGGTGGTATTATTGTGCGTGAAACCTAAGCCGGTTTATGAAGCTGACAGGAACGGTCTTGCTACCTCTAGCGAGTCCTGACGACGCACGGACGACGGCGAAAGCCGCCGCTAACTACGTCGGAACGGCGGACCACGTCGTGCTCGTCCACGTCGTTGAGAAGGCTGAGGGAATGCCAGACGCGGCGTCGGCGGAGGATCGAGAGGAGTACGCCGAGGAGATATTCAGGTCGGCGGAGGAACGCCTCACCGACACAGGCGTCAGCATTGAGACGAAGCTTCTCTACAGCAAGAAAGTCTCGGAAGCCGTCATGACTCTCGCCGACGAGGCGGGTGCGTCATCCGTTGTCCTCGTACCACGTCCGAGTAGCCGTATACTCAGTCTCTTAGTCGGCGACAAGGTACGGTCGTTCGTCGAGGACAACGAAGTCCCTGTTGTCTGTCTACCAGCCGATGTCTGACGACGAAGAACTCGCAAAGGACCTAGGTCTGCTCTCCGCGCTTACCATCGGTATCGGCACGATGATAGGCGCGGGTATCTTCATCCTGCCGGGCGTCGCGGCGCGCGAAGCCGGTCCGCTCGTCGTCCTCTCCTTCGTCATCGGCGGCGGGATAGCCATGATAAACGCGTTCGCCGTCGCCGAACTCGGCACGGCGATGCCCAAAGCGGGCGGCGCGTACTACTGGATAAACCGCGCGCTCGGTCCGCTTTTCGGCAGTATCGCCGGCATGGGCGACTGGATGGGTCTCGCTTTCGCGTCAGCGTTCTACTGCATCGGCTTCGGCGGCTACCTCTCCGACCTTCTTGAGGACGCGGTGGTCACGCTCCCCGCTCTCGGAACCGTCTCGCTCGCGCTTCCGACGTTCGATATAGTCGTGCCTTTCGTCGGTCTGACGCTGTTCACGCTTACCGACGTGCAGATAGGCGCGCTTATCGCGGGCGTCATCTTCGTAGGC
>JAQZDD010000364.1 GCA_028751055.1 Euryarchaeota archaeon Ods04
ACAGCGAGCACCACGAGCACTCCCACAGCCACCCATACTTTGTTCCGTCTCGGGCTTTCGAGGTTCATCTTTTCTCTTTTCGTCCTACACATCCCCTCATCAAAATACCGCAGGATAGTCCAACTGAGTACAGAAATATTACCCGTTGATACATCGTATTTCAATATATTACAGGCTATTACACCGCGGTGTTGACCGGTAAGCACCGCTTTCGGAATTTTTTACTTATGGTTCTTGCTACTTGAAAAACATCAGCAGGTTATGTTTCCGATGTATCAGACTTCCCAAGACCGTCGCTGTACGTCGGTACTACCTCCTGCTGACACTCGCTGACCCAATCCCCTAATAGCAAAATTTTACTATTACTATATCTAACCTATTAGACATGAGCAAGTCAGAACGCGGAGAGAACGCGGAAGACCGCAAGGAAGGAGAGGTGGTCGCTGTCACGAAGAACGGACAGGCTACGATACCCAAGAGGTTCCGGGAAAAGCTCGGTATCGAGCCGCCCGAGAAGGTCGTCTTCCGCGAGACTGAGAGAGGCGACGTGGTGGTAGAGAGGGTACCGTCGCCGGGCGAGATGCGCGGTTTCACAGCCGAGAAGGAGGCGAAGACAGACAGACGCGCGACCGAGATTCTGCGCGAAAAGCGCGAGGAAGACCAGCGGAGCCGCGACAGCGACGCAAACGAGGAAGAGGAGTGACGTATGTCTGTTCCCGAGTCTATCGTCTTCGACGCCGAACCGCTCGTGGCGCACGCCGACGACGAACCCGGCGCGGGGGTAGTCGAGGAGTGGCTTGACGCGGTCGCAGTCGACGAAGCCGACGGATACGTAAGCTACGTCAACCTCTCGGAGGCGCGCTACGTCCTCGCGCGGAAGTACGACGGTGAGACAGCCGACGAGTACACAGGCTGGCTGGTCGACATCGGTGTCATACCTGTCGATGCCGAGTCTCTATGGACGACAGCCTCCGACTACGTTCTCCGCCACGGTCCCGCACTCGGCGACTCCTTCGCGCTGGCTACCGCTGATGAGAAGGACGCTACCCTACTCGTCGGTGCGGACGACGACTACGACGGCGTGACAGAGGTGGATGTAACGCGGTTCCGCGAAGAGCCGGTGTAGGCGTGGCTCGTTTGTACCTCCGTTTCTTTATCTGTCCGTCCTTCTGAGAAAGGACGCGCAGGTCGTCGATGTCCGTGACCGTCGCGCGCTATCCTTCCGTCTACTCCAGAACCACGTGGTCGTCGGCGACGTTCGGCGCGCCGACTGCGAAGACCTTCGACTCCTCCTCAGCGACGAGACGCCTCGGTTCGTCGGGTGAAATTACGACGAAGTCGCCCTCGTCGACCGTCACGTCGTCGTCGCCTATCTCAAACCGCACGCTCCCCTCGACGACGAAGTAGAGTTCCTCCTGTTCGGTCTGTCTGTGCCTACGCCCCGAGTCGCCTTCGTCGAAGACCCAGAGGCTCGAACGCGTCTCCTGCGTCCCAAGATGGTACCCGACGGGCATTATCTCGGCGTCAGTCCCATCTATCGTGACCGCGTCTATCTCGTCCGAGTCGACTGTCTTGTACATGGACGTGGTACGTTCCGACTCAGAAAGTATCTTGTGCCCGAATACTGCTCAGTAGCCTATCTACGCCGTCGATAGCTACCGACTCTGCCCGCATCACGCGCGACCGCGACGGTGAAGACTGCCAAGACGACGTTCAAGATACCGAGGTAGACGTAGGGCGAACGTACGGGAGGTTCGGCTACGAGCGCGCCGACTACGTAGGCGACGCCGTACACGAGCGGGAGG
>JAQZDD010000081.1 GCA_028751055.1 Euryarchaeota archaeon Ods04
CTGAACGTCCCGTTGCCGTCGTTGACGAGAAGGTTGTTTCCGTACGGCAGGGGAGAGATAGTGGCGAGTTCCTGACCTCTCGTAGTCCTCACGTTCTCGTAGTCGGGTATGTAGATGTTTGTGACGAAGATATCGAGATGTCCGTTTCCGTTGGAGTCGAAGACGGCACTCGACATAGCGTTACGGTCGGTTTCGGGACTCATGATACGCCGCTCAAACGTGCCGTTGCCGTTATTGGTGTAGAACACGTCGGAGTTGAAGTCGTTACCGACGTGTATGTCGGGATAACCGTTGCCCGTGAAGTCGACCATAGAACTTGCGAGAGTCCAGTTGTCGCCCTCTATCCCCGCCTGCTCTGTTATCTCGACGAATCCCTCGCAGTTACCCTGAAACAGCAGATTCTCGTGTCCGGGGTTCGTCTCGGGACGTACTTCCGGATGGTTCTCCGCAACGTCACGTGCCACAGTTGGTAGCACGGGGTCGCTTCTCGCCCAGACACCGTTCTGTGCGACGAACACGTCGAGACAGCCGTTTCCGGTTACGTCCGCAGTGTTGATGCTTGTCGGACTCATGAGACTAGCGTCGAGTCCAACGTCACGCTCACGGAACTCGCCGCCGTCGTTCTCGTAGAAGACCAGACCGCCGCCGAACTCAGCGATAAGCAGGTCACGCGTGCCGTCGTTGTCGTAGTCGAAGAAGTGTGCAGTACGCGCATCTCCGTGTTCGAACGTCCGCACCTCCTCGTACCCGTCACCCGTGTTCTCGAACAAGACGGGATAGTCGCCGCCTACCGCAAGAACATCCTCGTATCCGTTGTTGTTGTAGTCGACCACGTAGACGCCCGACGTGGTTATGATACCCGTGTCCATGAAGTCGGAGTCGTAGTCCAAGCCCACCTCACGTGCGACATCGACGAACCGGGGCATGTCGTTGGATTCGGACGGCGGTTCGCCTTCGGGTTCGAGTTCGGCGGAGACCGGACTCGGAAGGTATCCGTCACCCACCGCCTCCGTCTCTATCTCGGGTACAGGCGCGCCTGATGTGTCGCCCGCGAACGGATTACCCGACAGAAGAAAGACGGTTAAACCGACTGCGATGCCGAGTGCTACCACGACCTCCGCGGCAGAACGGTCGAATGCCATGGCATTGGTTTATGCCATTCTATTATAAATGTATTCCTGCTGACATTTCACGCCTTCACCGCAGGAGGCAGGCGTCCAGCCATACCGTCCCATCCCCATAGCCTCATATCTCGTCAACGATAGCCGGAAGAACATCGGTAACGTCGGCGTTGAACTCGTAGTCGGGTGAGACGGAAGACGGGGTCGGGTCGAAGTTGACGACGACGAGCGTTGTTCCGCCTCCGTTGGCTATACGCGGTATCGAAGCGGCGGGTTCGACCGTGAGCGACGAACCCGCGACGAGGACGACATCTGCGTTTCCAGCGAGTTCGCGTGCCCGGTAGAGCGCGCCTTCGGGCAGACGTTCGCCGAAAAGTACGGTGTCGGGCTTGACTGCTTCGCCGCACGAACCGCACAGCGGCGGCAGGTCGTCGCCCGCGCGCTCTATCGTCTCGTCGGCGTCGGCGCGCCTCCCACACGACTCACACGCGACACGTTCGACGTTGCCGTGCAGTTCGACGACATCGTTGTCGGGCACACCTGCCTCCTGATGCAGACCGTCGACGTTCTGTGTCACCACAGCTTCAAGGAGGTCGTCGTCGTACAGACGCGCGAGCGCGTCGTGCGCGGGGTTCGGCTCGGGTTCCGTCCGGAATGTCTCCCGACGCACCTCCAACATCGTCTCCCAGAAAGAGGCGGGGTCGCTTCTGAACTTACCGATACGGAAGACGCTCGGGTCGTAGCGGTCCCACAGACCGCCTTCGCTCCTGAAGTCCGGTATACCGGACGCCGTGCTAACACCCGCGCCCGTGAACGCGATGTTCAGGTCACCGCGGTCTATCTCGCGTGCCACGTCCTCGATACGTCCGTCTCCGTTCGTACGCATGGATGGATTACGAACCGCGTAGGTTAGTCTCTTGTGCCCGCCTACTTCGTCTCTTCGTCGCCGCCGATACTGTGGAATCCGTCCTTGAGTATGTCCTCGATGCCGACGCACAGCAACATGCTTACGAAAGCCAGAAACATGACGATAAACGACGCTATGGCTACCTGAAGACTACTTGTCTGGAACATTACCGCCATGCCAGCGACTATGACGACGAAGCTGAAAGCAAATATCCAGTCGAGCCTGTCGTAGTTCCTCGGGTTCGCGTTGTAGAGTATATCACCTATCCGGCTGTCGTTCCCAGCTATCACCTCAGAGAGCCATATCTGGAACCGGCTCGGCTCCTTCGCCTTCATCTCGTCCGCCGCCTTCCTTTCGGACTCAGAAGCTTTCAGGATGGCTCCCTGTATGTACTCCGACGAACTGTCGCCTTCGAAGGCTGAGTCACGTATAGACTTGCCGTCCTCAGAGTCCCGAGGCTGTTCGTCCGGTTCGTCTCCGTCAACTGCACCACGTGGTTCCTCAGACATATCCTACTTACAATATGGAACCCCTTGTATAAATATCATGAGAATCCTTGAGAGCGTAAACCGAATACTCGTCCACGTAATCTGTGCTTAACAACACGACGCAGTACCGCGTTTTGGCGAGATTCTACTTCTTCTCCCTGAAGCTCTGTCCGCCCTCGAAGCTTTCCGACTCGGAGTCGCCGTCTCCGCCGCCGCTGACCTTCCAGAGACCTTCCTTGAGTATGTCCTCGATGCCGACACACATCAACATAGTTGCGAAAGCCAGAAACATCACCATAAGGGAGGCGAGGGCTATCATAGGGTTCTCTGTCCAGAACAGCATGAACGCGCCCGAGAGCACCAGCACGAAGCCGGACGCGAATATCCAGTCTATCAGGTCGTATCTCCGCGGATTCAGGTAGTAGATGAAAGCAGGTAGACCGCTCTGTGACAGCTTCTCGGCGAGCCATATTTCAGAGCTCCTGACCGCGCCTGAACCGACTTCGTCGTCGGACGTGTCGAACGTGCTTCTCGTGGCGTACTCCGACGAACTGTCGCCGCCGAAAGCCGAGTCGCGGATAGAGCCGGAGCTGTCGTCGTCTTCGTCGTCGTCTTCGTCGGGCTTTCTCCAGCCCTCCCAAGGTCGTTCGCCTTGGCTGTCGTCCCGAACTTTCTCCGGCATCTCAGAGTCTAAATAGGTATCAAACTCAACGTATAAATACTGTTGGGATAGTTTATTACATAGAATGGCCGGCTGACGGGGTTCTCCTCCGATGTTCTGAGTATTTTAAGCATATACTGGTCAACCGCCCACATCTTCGCCCTTCGGCTTGCGTATAACGGCGTCGGTCGTGACGCGTCACAGCCGATAGCCATAAACAGTCTCGTCGTATCAGATAGAACTACGGATGAAACAGCGTCTCGTCTCGGGCACGTCCACGGTCTACGGACGCCTGCGCACCAACCTGCGCGAGTCGGCGCGCGTCGACACGCGTACGCTCGCCGTCTTCCGTGTCTTCGTCGGCGTCCTCGTCGTAGTCGACATGCTTCTACGGTCACGTAACTTCAACTACTTCTACACCGATGAGGGCGTCATACCGCTCTGGCTCGCCGTCGAAGCGACCTCCGACACGGCGTTCTCCATCTACTTCTTCTCGGGCGACCCGACGGTCACCGCGTTCCTGTTTGTCTTGCACGCTCTCGTCGCCGTTCAGCTTATCGTCGGCTACAAGACACGGCTTGCGACGGTTCTCGTCTTCCTGTTCGTCGTCTCGCTCGACCACCGCGCGCCTTTCGTGACGAGCTACGCAGACACGCTCTTTCGGCTCCTCCTGTTCTGGGCTATCTTCCTGCCGCTCGGCGAAAGATGGTCGGTCGACGCTGTGCACCGCGACAGGGAGGCGCGCGAAAGCTTCGTCGGCGTCGCCTCCGCCGCCATCCTTCTCCAGATGGTCTACATGTACTTCGTCAACGGATACCACAAGGCGCGGAACGAACTCTGGACGAGCGGCGAAGCGACGCCACTCATCATGGGTTTAGACGACATCACGTTCTTCTTGGGCGACACCGTCGTGCGCCACTACCCGACGCTTCTCACGTACGGCGGTCTTATCTGGTTCTACATGCTCCTGTTCTCGTGGCTCCTGTTCGTGCTCGTCGGACGCAAGAGGATGATACTCGCCGCCATGTTCGCGGGTGTGCACGCCTCGTTCGCCATCACGGTACGTATAGGCGCGTTCCCTTACGTCGCCTTAGCTGGTCTCCTGCCGTTCCTGCAGTCACAGTTCTGGGACGACGCAGGCAAGGTCGCACGTTTTGTCGGCGTCGAGCCTTCGCACGTCTACGGACGCGTCTCAAGCCTCGAAAAGGTTGCGCACGTCTTCCCGAACGTCCGTCTCGACTCGCCCGACGTTGTACGCGCGCGGTCAGCGGCGTACACGCTGGCGATGGTCGTAGTAGTAGCCGCGATAGTCGTCGCGTCGTTCTTCATGTACCCGCCCGTCGACGAAGCCTCGCCCGTCTCTCCCGACGAACATATCGAAGGCGTCGCCGAGAGGTTCAGCGTCGACCAGCCGACGTGGAGCGTCTTCGCACCCAACCCGCGCACGACCGACAGGTACTACGTCTTCCCAGCTAAGACGGACGACGGCGAGCATCTTGACCTGTACAACGACCGCGAGTTAACCTTCGACAGACCTTACGATAGACTGCACAAGCAGTACGACACCTACCGTCACAGGTTCTACATGAACGACATACGGCGTGCGGCACGTGACGGACGCAACCGCTCGCCCGAGGTGCTCTCCGAATACCTCTGTGAGAAGCACAGCGACGACGACACCGAGATAACCCACGTCAACATGTGGTACGTCACAGAGGACGTGGAGATGGACAGTATCGACGACCACGAGAGACGCGAGCGGCTTACCTTCAGCCTCTACGAACACGGCTGTGCCAACCACGAGCCTATGGAGATAGACAGACCTCCGTTCAACCTGACCCGTGCACAGTCGTAGGCACGGTCGTATGCGCGGGCACAGTCTCAGGGATAGACTGCTAACATCACTTCGTCGACGTACTCGCCGTCTATCTTGTAATGGTTCTCACGCGTAGCCTCGACCTCACAGCCCTTGTCTTCAAGGAAGCCGAGCGCGAGTTCGTTCGTCGCGGGTATGCTCTGGTACAGCTTCTCGTAGCCGTTTTCGCCCGCCCAGTCGAGCGCGCGCTCGAAGAGACGTGTCCCGATACCGTGCCCACGGTACTCGTCGATAACGCCGAAGGTTATCTCCGCTGTGTGTCTGAGCTTGTCCATCTCGCGCGCCTCGATATGCGCCCAGCCCACTACCTCGTCTTCGACGACAGCGACGAAGAAGACACGTGACTCGACCTCGTTGTGGCGCAGGAGAACGTTCTGGTGGTCTACCTGCTCCGCGACGCTCTCAGCCAGTATGTACCTCCTCTCCTCGGCGACCTGACGTATCGCACCCGTGACGCCGCTTATGTCTTCCTGTCGCGCCGGACGCACACTGTACTGGATACCGTCGCTCTCGAATAACTCCTCGTCGCCGTCGATTTCGAGACACGCGCGCAAGACGCCGTCGTTCTCCTCCAAGTAGCCGTCCCGTTTCAGTATGGCGAGTTGGTGCAGGAAACGTCTCTCGTCGTGAGGAAAAAGCTTTTCGCGCACCTCTCCGACGGAGACGGTTCCACGGCTCTC
>JAQZDD010000192.1 GCA_028751055.1 Euryarchaeota archaeon Ods04
CTTGGCTTCGTCAGATAGATTCTTGGCTTCGTCAGATAGATTCGCCGCGGAGAGCAGAAACGATAGCCGGTGGTATATGTTCGTCAGCCGGTAGCCTCATGCTTCAGGTTCTGACTGAGTCTTACTGTCGAGGTCCTCGGGACCTCGAAAGACGGATGCACCCTCAGGGACTGACTGACGTTCGGCTTGGACCTGTCGCATCTCCTCGGGATTGTCGTAGTAGTACACTAAGGCGCGGTGAACATCGGCGATATCTATGTCGTAGTCTGCCGCAACCTGTTCAGGAGATTCGCCGGCGTCAACCACCCGCTTAGCAATATGGTGTACGCCGATACGCCTGCCTTCGATTCGTGGCGCGCCACCCAGAGTGTCTTCCGTTGAGACTATCTCAGCCATCCGGCGGACAGTACGTTCTATACAAACATAAAGCCGAGGGAGTCAACCAGCCTCTTCCGTCTAAAGTCAGCGGTTGATACGTATCAACGGATACCCGTCGGCACGAGGACCTATATTTATATGCCGGAAAAAGTATCTGCACCATGGACAACGTCGCCGTTTACAGATGTGAGGCATGCGAAGGTCACGTCTTGGCGTCGGAGGAAGCGCCAGAGAAGGACTGTTGCGGCGAAGGCTTGAAGAAGGTGACGGAGGACAGTATAGACACCAAGGTGAACGAACCCGACGCCGACGGTGTCCTCCACGACATCTTCGGTCTCGGTGAGACGAGCCTCAACATCTGTTTCTGTGTCATAGACAACGAGGGCGCGACCGTCTCGGAAGTCGCAGACGAGATGGGTATCGACAGGAGCGCGGTTTCGAGACATATGAAGACGCTCGTCGAGACGGGCATACTGAGACGCGAGGAGAGAAACCTGAAACAGGGCGGCGTCGTGCACATCTACGCCCACGAAGACCCCGAACTCGTAAAGGAACGTCTCACGGTCGGCGCGTTCTTCTGGACCGCTAAGGTCGTCGAACTCGTCAACGAACTCAACGACGAGAAGATGGAGGCTATGATGGACGAGGACGCCGACGTTGCCAAGGTTCTCGGCGGAAAGATATGGATGGAATGAGCTGCTCTACCCTACTTTACTTTCTGTTCTTCAGCACGCTCAGCGCGACGACATCGACGCGCCGAAGCCGCGCAAGGGGACCTCGTGCCGCCGTCGAAGATTTACGAGAAGGCGAGCGACGAGATAGAGAGCAGGGAGGGGGGCGAAGAGTTTCTGAGGCTGGTCAGAAGAACTTGAACAGGTCTTCGCGTCCCTGCGCGCTAAGCTTCTCGCGTACGGCGTCGAAAAGCGCGTCGGTCGCGCCGCGTTTCGCGCTCACCGGCGCGATTATGTCATCCCACTGTCGCCACGGCGGCGGATAGCCGAGACGCGCCGCGATGCCGTCAAGAGTCGCGTCCTTGTCGTCGACCTTGTCCATCTTGTTTGCGGCGACGACGACGGGTATGTCGAGGTCGACCAGGAAGCCGTGCAGGTCGACGTCGTGCGGAACCTCGCCGCGTTCCTCCCATCGGTCAACGATTTCGATGAAGGCAGAGGCGTCGATGACGTGTACGGCGACGAGTATCGAGTCAGCGTTCTCTTCGAGGTAACGGACGATACCGTCCTTTATGCGTTCGCGTTTCTCCTCGTCGACGCCGCTCATGAAGCCGAAGCCAGGGAGATCTGTGACTGCGAAGCTTTCGGCGTTCCACTCGTACCTGTTGGGTTCGAGTGTTACGCCCGGACGCCTCCCCGTGTCGTACTTCCTGCCGACGATTTCACGCATGAGCGTCGTCTTTCCGACGTTCGAACGTCCTACTAAGACGACTTCGTCGTCGACTGTCGGAGCGTCGAAGACAGAGGTCATGGGAGACATAGAACATCGGCGTTTATACGTGAGGCGGTCTAAACTTGTGGGAGAAGATGCGTTTTGTACAGGTGACGGTGCCCGAAGGCAAGCACGACAAAGTCATCAGTATACTCGACGAGGCTGAGGTCGAGTACTCAGCCGTAGAGGAGGCGTCCGACCGCAGGTACAGCCACGTCTTCAGCTTCCCTGCCCAGATAGACGAGATAGAGTCCATACTCGACAGCCTGCGCGCCGCGGGTATCGGTAACGAGAATGAGGGTCATGTCGTCGTCAGCGAGGCACAGGCTGTCGTCTCGGAGGAGTTCGAGGAGAAAGAGAACGAAGAGGATGAAGAAGGAGACGAAGACGAAGAAGACAACGGCAGCGGCGAACGCATAGCACGCGACGAAATCAAGGCGACAGCGCGCGGTCTCTCGCGGAGCACGCCGAACTACGTCATCTTCACCATCGTGAGCGCGGTCGTCGCAACCGCAGGTCTCATCGAGAACAGCGCGGCGGTGGTGGTCGGCAGCATGGTCATCGCGCCGCTCATAGGTCCCGCGATGGGTGCGAGCGTCGGCTCGGTCATAAACGACGAAAAACTGTTCCGCGACGGCGTCAAGGCGCAGTTCATCGGCGTCTTCGTCTCGATAGCCGCCGCCGCGGTCTTCGCGCTCGTCGCACGTCTCGTCGTCGCGCCCGAACTCGACCTGCTTCTTATACAACAGATTGCGGAGCGTGTCAACCCCGGCTTGCTCGCGCTCGGCATCGCACTCGGCGCGGGTGTGGCTGGCGCGCTGTCGCTAACGTCGGGCGCGAGCGCGGCACTCGTCGGCGTCATGATAGCCGTCGCGCTCATTCCGCCCGCCGCGACCGTCGGACTCGGAATCGCGTACGTCCGTCCTGCTGTGGCGGCGAGCGCGCTCGTCCTGACGCTCGTCAACCTTCTCTGCATCAGTCTTGCGAGCCTCATAACCCTCTGGCTCAAAGGCTACCGTCCCGAGAAATGGTACGAAGAGAAACACGCACGACGTGCCACGCTCAAACGTGTCGGTGTCCTCGTCGTCGCTGTCTTCGTCCTGACCGGATTTCTCGTCGCTTCGACGGTCGACCAGAGGGCGAACGCGTCTTTCGAGGACGAAGTCGAGGGCATCGTCTTCGGCACGGACGCAGAAGCGTCGGTCGAGTACACGTACACGGTAGGCTTCTTCGTAACTTCGCCAGAGACCGTGACGGTGCACACCGGCGAGGAGATGACCGCCGAAGGGCTTGCGAGCAACATCGAAGCCGCTACAGGCGAGAGCGTCGAGGTCGTGGTGGTGCGGCAGGACATCGACAGGTCGCGCCCGTGAGAACAAGCTCGCGTACCGTATGCAGAAGAAGAGATGTAGGAGAAAGACGTTAAAGACTGTCGAGACACATTAACGAAGACATACAGAAGATGAAAAAGCTCCGCAACTTCCTGCCGGAAAACAGGGACAAGGACAAAGACGGTTTCTC
>JAQZDD010000258.1 GCA_028751055.1 Euryarchaeota archaeon Ods04
AAGGGTATGTTCGAGGACTTTTCCAGAGGTTACTACCTCGGACGGATGTACGTCGAGCCGCACGAATCAGACAGTCCTGTCATGCAGGACGAGGAGTTCGAGAAGGTCAGAAACGACATATACGGTGACGTGAAGCCATACGACGCCAAGAAGCCACTCGTTGTCAAGATAGGGAAGCAACACCTCGTCGTCGACGGAGACGAAGGCGTGCCGACGGGCACGCTTGGTGTGCCTCGCCATGTCGCGGAACGACTACGTATCCGTAACCCGCCGTCGGTCGAGGACGTTCTCATAGCCAAGAAAGGTCACGCGACACGTATCCTCAGTCTCATCGGATTCGGTGACGGAAGAGAGCCGTCTTAGGGGGCAGACAAGCTCAGATGTCTGCGACCGTCTCGACGAGACGGGAGAGCGACTCAACAGCCTCGCCGTAGATACGCGCGCCTTCGTCAGCCGTCGCCTTGGTCGCGTCCCCTACGACGCCGTCTTCCGTGAACTCGTCCGAGTCGTACGCGAGAGGCGCGCCCTCGGCGTACCGTCCCCACGACTCCACGCCTTCTACGGGTTCTCCGACGAGTTCGGGCGCGAGATGCAGAAGGACGGATGTCTCGACAGCACCTGCGTGCCCCATGTCGAAGTCGCCGTAGTCAACGGATTTCCACCACGTCCAGTGGGTTGCGAAGCCGTCGGTCGTACGTGTCACGCGCGCGCAGACCTCGTGCAGGGCATCGACGTTTCCGCCGTGTCCGTTTACGACGACTGCGCGGTCCGCGGGCGCGGACAGTAAGGTTTCGCGGACGTACGCGCGGAACGTGTCGGGCGAGACGTGAAGCGTGCCTTCAAAGCCGCTGTGCTCCTCCGAGACTCCGACGGGAACGGTCGGCAGACACGCGCACGCCTCGACGGTGTCGTCTGTCTCGCGCGCGACGGCTTCGGCTACGAGAGCGTCGGTCGAGAGGGGCGCGTGCGGTCCGTGCTGTTCGGTGCTTCCGACAGGAAGGAGGACTACCTTGGGCGCGGAGTCGCGCACGTCGCGCCAAGTCGACTCACCGAGGTTCATGTCGGCTTCCTCCGTCGGCATGACGGTTCGGTCCTCTTGCGGGCGTTTCGCTCGGAGACGGTGTGTGTTGCGTACAGACCTGTTCACCCAAAACCTATAATATTCTCCCACCCCCATCAAACTGTATGTTAGGTTCGCTCGAAAAGAGTGTAGTCGCGGTTCTGGAGGACGAGAGAGAGGCTACGATAAGCGAGATAGTCGACGAACTGGGGGAGAGGGACGTGGACGTGGCTTACACGACGGTCAGCACGGTTCTCGACAGACTGTACGAGAAGGAGATGGTCGAACGCAGGCAGGAGCCGTACAGGGGACGGACGAGGTACGTCTACGAGTACGTCGACATACGTGACGAGTACCTGTCGCGCGTCGTCGACAACCTGACGACAGTCTTCGGCGAGAAGGTCGTCGCAAGTCTGGCGAGCGAGGTCGAGAGCTACGAAGGCGACCACGACCTCTCGGAAGTCAAGGAAGACCTCGACATGGATTAGAAGAAGAAAGGGGGAAGAGACGGGAGACAAAAAACGGGAGATAGCGAGAGCGACGACAGATAAGACAACAGCGAAGAGCAGAGGGAAGAGAACAGCAGGGGAATCAGAGGGACGATACAAGGAGAGAAAGAGGCGCGGACAGAACCGTTTAGTTTTAACCCGAAGGACACGTACCCGCACCCATGAAGTGGCAAGGACGTTCCAAGCTAAAGAAGACAGGAGGACGCAGGAGACACAGCAGGAAGAAACGGAAGCACGAGATGGGCGACGAGCCGACGGAGACGGGGCTCGGCGACAAGAAGTTCAAGACGGTTGTTGTACGCGGCGGTAAGGAGAAGACGCGCGTGATGAGAACCGACGAGGCGAACCTGATGATAGGTGGCGAGACGGAGCGCGTCGAGATACAGAACGTCGTCGAGAACGACGCGAACCCGAACTACGTGAGACGTGACATAATCACGAAGGGTGCTATCATCGAAACCCCCGAGGGACGCGGACGTGTAGTTTCGCGTCCGGGACAGGACGGCGTCGTCAACGCCGTGGCTGTCGACGCAGAGTAAAGAATAGACGTGAGTCTGCGCCGTGTCGTAGCCGCTCCGTTTTCGAGACGTGGCACCGACGAAGTCACGCGTACCGAGTTTATCTACAGCCTCACGGGCGACTTAGGCTGGTTCGACCCCGAAGGTGCGGAGGAAGCCCTGAAAGCCGGCACCAAGGACGGTCTTCTCGTAACCGACGGCGACGTTCTCCGCGCCGACTTCGACGCCGAGAACATGGAGATACCACAAGGCTGGTCTCCCGACGCAGTCCCCGAACCGTCGTCGTCATCGTCAAGCCGCGCTACTGACGAAGAACGCGGTGTCTTCGAACGCGGCGTCAGCCGTCTCGTGGATTCCGACTACGACAAACGCGAAGCCGTGGCGGAGATAAACAGACTACATGCCGGGATGGGTGACGTGAGAATCGAGGCTGCCGCGCTGACAGTCCTGAAACGCGAAGGTCTGCGTACAGACGACCTCGCCGAAGAGGCACTCGAAGAACTGCGCCGGGACTGAATAATCTACTCTTCGCCTTCCTCGTCCTCGTCTTCGCCTAAGAGCGTCTCGATATCTTCGTCGCCGCTC
>JAQZDD010000057.1 GCA_028751055.1 Euryarchaeota archaeon Ods04
AGTAGAAAGGTATAAGAGGTTCGAGGTCGAATGTTAGGGTAGATATGAGCACTCAGAAGAGCAGCGTACGCAGGAAGGCAGGCACAGTAGAGAAGAACGAACTGCGTCTCGACAAGGAGAGGTCGGAGCAGATAATCGACGCACTCAACACCGACTTGGCGGCGACGTACGTCCTGTACCACCAGCTACAGAAACACCACTGGAACGTTGAGGGGGCGGAGTTCCGCGACCTGCATCTGTTCCTTGGCGACGCCTCGACACACGCCGAGGAGTTCGCCGACGAACTCGCCGAGCGCGCACAGGCTCTCGGAGGCGTGCCGCACGCGAGCATGTCGACGCTTGAGGAAGAGTCACCCGTCAAGCCCGAGGACGAGAACGTCTACGACATACGCATGTCGCTGAAGAACGACCTTGAGATGTACGGAGACATAATCGAGACGCTCCGCGAGCACATCGCGCTCGCATCCGACCTAGGCGACCACGCGACAGCCGAGATACTCCGCGAGAACCTCGTTCAGGTTGAGGAGGACGCTCACCACATTGAGCACTACCTTGAGGACGACTCGCTGAAGCAGTAGACTCTTTTTTCGGCTCCGTCAGAACTTCAGTATCAGTAGCATGCCGCCTACGGTAACGACTGTCACGAACAAAAGGACGGCGACGCTCGCGCCCTCCGCGCCCGCGTTCGCTCCCGTTTCGATGACCTCGGCGTAGAAGACGCCGAGACCGACTGTGGCGGCGACGCCGCCCGCGAGGTCGGAACCGTCTTCGTGGAGAGACCGGCTGACGGCGTATCCATGGACGACGTTGACGCCCGACAGGAACGTGTAGAAAAGCGCGACCAAGACGATGTAACGGACGGTGTGCGTCGTGTAGTTAGTTTCCGCGGGCGCGGACGCGACGAAGACGACAACGGCGACGTACACCACGACTCCGAGAGTGAAGGCGACGGGACGGCGGTGCGTCACGAGCCTGTCTCCAAGGCTTACGTCACCGTCTCGTCTGTCCCGGCTGTCCCGGCTGTCTGGTCTGTCTCGGATGTCTCCGTCTTCCATCGTTACGAAGAAGGTGGTACCGCAGGATACAGTTTTCTAACCGAGACGGTAGAGGGAAAATGAAAAACGTTCACTCGACTACTTCGACGGTTTCGTCGGTCGATATCCAGCCGTCGCAGTTTCCGTCCTCGACGAAGACGGTGCGCCCCGGCTTCGTCGAGTAGCTCTTTATGCTGTTGAGCGTCCCTTGGCAGGCGTCGGGTAGCCCTTCTTCGTCGAACGTCTCCTTGTCGCTCTCGGCTGACATATACGATGTTAGGGCTGCCTAAAAGAAAAAGCTTTGCGAAACTCTCCCGAACCAGAGACTCCACCAGCCACCGAAGGCTTATGTGTCTTTGGTGCTGAAGTAGGTCTATGACAGCACACAGCTCGACGAAAGAGGGCATAGAGGCGGTAAAGTACGTCACGATTTTCGTAACCGTAGCCGTGTTGATAATGCTCGTCCTCATCGTGTTGACGAACGTCTTGAGTTAGCTGTGGCTTACCGTCATAGAGGAAGAAAGGAAAGGTTTTGCGTAGAAGACGCTCAGATACCACACAGTGGACTACAAGAGACGTGCCTCCGAGGAGGGCTACCGCGCTCGGTCGGCGTACAAGCTCAAGCAGATAGACGACGAGTTCGGTGTTCTGTTGAGGGGCGACACGGTCGTCGACATAGGAGCGTCGCCGGGTAGCTGGTCGCAGGTCGCCGTCGAACGTGTCGGTGCGGGTGGACGTGTCGTCGGCGTCGACCTCGCTCCCGTGGAGAAGTTCGGCGACGACGAGGTCGGTGGCGACGCGGAGACAGAGGTCGAGTTCCTGCAGGGCGACATCACCGAGGACGAGACGAAGGAACGTGTCGAGACGGCTGTCGGCGAACGCGGCGCGAACACCGTCGTATGTGACGCCTCGCCCAACATATCGGGCGAATGGACGCTCGACCACGCGCGCTCCGTCCATATCGCACGCAACGCACTTGACGTTGCGAGGCGCGTCCTCGTTCCCGGGGGCTACTTCGTAGTCAAGGTGTTTCAGGGCGACACAATCGACGAGTTCCGCGACGAGGTGGGCGACGCCTTCGAGAGCGTTGCGACGTACACGCCCGACGCGTCGCGCGACGAGAGTTCCGAAGTGTACGTCATCGGCTTGGGACGTGTCGACGCGCCCGTCAAGGAAGGCGACGTGTTCGAGGCGGAGGTAGTCGGCGAGGGCGAAGAGGGCGACGGAATCGTACGTGTCGACGGATACGTCCTGTTCGTTGAGGACGCGAGCGAGGGTGAGACGGTTGAGGTGCGCGTCACCGAACTCAAGCCGAAGTTCGGGTTTGCGGAGCGCGTTAGTTGACTCTAGTCGGCGTCGCATTCCCTCCGAAGCAGGGAGAGAACACAGGGTATATATCGGCACCGTTCGTTCTCGGAACCAGCCATGGACTGTCCGTCGTGCGGCGAGGAGATTACCAGCGGCGGCTACTGCTGGCACTGCGGTGAAGACCTACCTGACGAATTATCGGTGCTCAACGAAGAGGGCGACGAGAGTGACAGAGACGGCGGAGGGGACGTTGAGGGGAACGAACGTCACGGAGCCGAGGAACCGACGACTCCGTCCAACGGCAGAAAGAGAGTAGCCGCGGCTACGCATCTTCTTGCTCTTTTCACTTGGGCGTTCGGTCCCGCGTTGGTCTTCGTCGTCACGAGCGACGAGTACGTCAAAGCAAACGCGGCGAACGCCATCAACTGGCAGATAACGTACATACTGTACATGTTTGCGTCGGTGATACTCGCCGTGGTTCTCGTCGGAATCCTGACAGCCTTTCTACTCGTCTTCCTTGATATCGCGTTCTGTCTGGTCGCCGCCATGAAAGCCGCAAACGGTGAGACATGGAAAGCCCCGTACTCGATGGATTTCGTGTAGTCTCCGGAACTTTTTCGGACAATCCTTTTGTTCGTCGAGCGTGTACTACTAAATATAGGATGTCAGCAACACCCGACGTCACGCCGCGTTACCTCTCACTCCCCGACGACGAGTTCGAGAGAAGAGCGAACGCACTGCGAGAACGTTACGCCGACTGCGACCTGTGCTCCTACGACTGCGGAGTCGACCGTACCGACGGACAGGTCGGCGCGTGCAAGGTCGACGACACGGCGTACGTCTCGTCGTACTTCCCGCATTTCGGCGAGGAGGACTGCCTCAAGGGCTGGAACGGAAGCGGAACCATCTTTCTAGCGCACTGTAACATGGGATGCGTCTTCTGCCAGAACGCCGAGACGAGCCACGGAGGTAAGGGTGACGCCGCCTCGCCCGCCGAGATAGCCGGGATGGCGCTCGAACTTCAGGAGAAGGGCTGTCACAACATAAACTTCGTGACGCCGACGCACCACTCGCCGCATCTCGTCGAAGCAGTAAGGCTCGCACGCGAAGACGGCTTACGCGTACCCGTCGTCTGGAACTGCGGCGGCTACGAACGTCCCGAGATTCTGGAACGTCTTGACGGAATCGTCGACGTCTACATGCCCGACGTCAAGTGGTCGGACGACTCGCTCGCAGCCAAGTACTCGAAGGCTCCCAACTACTGGTCGAACGTAAAGAGGTCACTGCGCGAGATGCACAGACAGGTCGGCGACCTGCGTCTTGACGGCGACGGTCTTGCGACGGGCGGCATCTTGGTACGCCATCTCGTCATGCCTAACCATGTCGAAAACTCGAAACGCGTCGCCGAGTTTGTCGCAGAACTGTCGGACGAGACCTACCTCAACGTCATGGGGCAGTACCGTCCCGAGCATCTTGCCCTCACCGAGGAGCGTTACGCCGAGATATCGCGGAGTCTGCGTCCCGACGAGTACACGCAGGTCGTAGACCACGCGCTCGAACGTCTCGAACGTGTCGAGTACGACGGACGTATGTACCGCGGCTGAACGGTCGAAGTCGCTTAGAGGATGGTGAGGTCGTCCGAGTCCTTCGCGTCGAAGACTAGTCTCACGTGTTCCGACTTGGGTACGCCGATGCAGGTGAGCGTGAAGCCTTTGTCTTCTTCGTCGGGGCTAAGTATGGGTGGTATCTCCATCTCGACCTCGCCGTCAACGACGACAGCGGCGCACGTCGCACAGGTTCCCGCGCGACACTCGAATATCCATTCGAGACCTTGTCTCTCGGCGGCTTCTAAGATGTTCGTGTCGCCGTTCATCTCGAACTCGCCGTACTCCTCGTCGGTCAGGTCCAGTTCCTCGGCTTTTTCGAAGTTCTCGGCGTCGTATACGTCCCATCCCTCTTCGTTAACCACCTCGTAGCTGAGGTACTCTACGGTCGGCATACGCACACAAACGTTTTCGATATCAAAGAAACTGTCGTTGTCATGCTACTAACGGATACGTAGAAGCGGACGAAGAACCGAACGGATGCTACACAGACACAACTTCTATATCGGAAGGACACATTTTACATGACATATGAGACGGACTAAACTGTGGGGGGCTTCGTTTTGGTAGACGCACCCGAAGTAGTCACGGACGTGTTGGGGGAGTCGCTCGGCGAAGCAGTCTTCTCCGCCGCCGTCTTCGTGGTCGCGTTCGTCGTGCTATGGCTCGTCGGCAAGACTGTCGTACAGCCGCTCGTGCGACGCGTTCTCGACAGGCGGGAACTCGACAAGCACGCACGCAAGCCGCTGATGAAGATAACGCGGTTCGTCGTCGTCTTCGCCGCACTCGCAGTCGCTTTCGGCGTCGCGGGCTTCGGCAACCTGCTTACTTCGCTTGCGACGATAGCGGCGGCGGCTACGCTCGCAGTCGGTTTCGCTCTCCAGAACGTCATACGCAACTTCGTGAGCGGCATCTTCATCTACATCGAAAAGCCGTTCAAGATAGACGACTGGATAGAGTGGGACGGCAACTCGGGAATCGTCGAGGACATTTCGTTGCGCGTCACGCGCGTGCGCACCTTCGACAGCGAACTCCTGACCGTCCCCAACTCCGAACTCACCGAGAACGTCGTCAAGAACCCCGTGGACGACGACCGTCTGCGTCTCAAGTTCGTCTTCGGAATCGGCTACGGCGACGACATCGGCAAGGCTACCGACATAATCATCGAGGAGGCGGAGGCGCACGACGGCATCATGAACGAACCCGCGCCGTCGGTCCGTGTCCACGAACTCGCCGACTCGTACGTCGGTCTACAGTCGCGTGTCTGGATACACGAGCCTTCGCGTGCCGACTTCGTCAAGGTGCGTTCGGAGTACGTCAAGAACGTCAAGGAGCATTTCGACGAGGAGGGGATCGAGATACCGTTCCCGCAGCGCGACCTTTCGGGCGTCGTCGAGACGCGCGCAACAGAAGGAGAACGCGTCGGATGACCGGAAAGTCGCTCGCTGTCGTAAACGGACGCGTCCTGCGTGCGGGAGCGTCGGAACCCGAGGACGTAGAACTCGTCGTTGAGGAAGGCGTCGTGACGCGTCTCGCAGAGAGCGTACGCGAAGACGCGGTGGACGAAACTATCAGCGCGGACGGCGCGCTCGTCCTTCCCGGTGCTGTCGACGTACACGTCCACTTTCGGGAGCCGGGAGCGACACACAAGGAGGACTGGCGTACAGGCTCGCGGTCTGCGGCGGCGGGCGGCGTCACGACGGTCGTCGACCAGCCTAACACAGAACCGCCGACGGTCGACGGAGCGGCGTTCGACGAGAAACGCTCTCTCGCCGAGAAGTCGTTGGTCGACCACGGCGTGAACGCGGGCGTGACCGAGGACTGGAAGCCCGACGAACTGTCCGAGCGTCCTGTCGCGGCGTACGGCGAAGTCTTCATGGCGGACTCGACGGGTGAGATGGGTATCGACGCGTCGTTGTTCGAGCGCGCTGTGCGCCGCTTAGGCGGACGCGGTGAACTCGTGACGGTGCACGCAGAGGACTCCGACGACTTTGTCGAAGTGAACCTAGATACTGAGGACGCCGACGTATGGTCGCGCCACCGTCCGCCCGAGGCGGAGGTAGCCGCTGTGGAGCGAGCAGTCGATGTCGCCGACGAACCCGTGCATTTCGCGCACGTCTCGCATCCGCGCTCGGTCGACATAATCGATGAGACGCCGCACACGTGTGAGGTCACGCCGCACCACCTGCTTCTGTCACGCGACGACCTGCCAGAACTCGGTACACACGGAAAGATGAACCCGCCTCTGCGCACCGAAAACGCACGCGAAAGACTGTTCGAGAAGGTCGTCGACGGCACCGTCGACTGCGTCGCTACCGACCACGCGCCGCACACGGTCGAAGAGAAGGACGCGCCCGTCCGCGACGCTCCGTCGGGCGTCCCGGGCGTTGAGACGCTGTATCCCCTTCTGCTGGCGCTCGTACAGAACGACGAACTGTCTCTCGGACATGCCGTCGAACTCGTCGCCGCCGCGCCTGCACGTATCTTCGGTTTCGACAACAAGGGCGCGGTAGCCGAAGGAAGGGACGCCGACCTCGTCTTCGTCGACGAGGCTGTCGAGGAGGTACACGCCGAACGTCTGCATTCACGGTGCGGATGGACGCCTTACGAGGGCTTCGACGCCGTCTTTCCGCACAAGGTTCTGAGGCGCGGCGAAGTCGTCTACGAAAGAACGGACGATGGAGAGAGGTTCGCCGAAGGCGGTGGGCG
>JAQZDD010000314.1 GCA_028751055.1 Euryarchaeota archaeon Ods04
CCCTCGATAACATCACAGACCTCCTCGGCTTCCTCCTCGCTCGTCCGGTAGTTGACGACCGTGTGCGCGCCCGCCGCACCGAGTCTCTCGGCGATGGCGCGTCCGATACCGCGCGAAGAACCCGTGACAAGACAGACTGAGCCTTCGAGGTCGCGCGGCACAGACTCAATCTCGGTAGCGCGTACGAGACCGCCGTCGGGCAAGGCTTCGTGTTTCTCTTTCTTCTCGTTACCACAGCCGCAGTCGACACAGATTTCTACCCCCTGACCGTTGACCGTCTCCTCGCCGCAGTCCGGGCAGACGCCGTACTCGCCTTGTCGTCCTCCGTAGCCATCGAACCTGTCCGATATGTGAATCCCCCCCTGACCCGTTTTCTCGGATATCATACTGCAAGTTACGTGCTACCTGACTATAAGACAGGAGGCATGTTCCCACGTACTGAAAAACGCCGCAATTTCTCGTTTAAGCACCGCTTACGGACGGCGAATCGCTCCGGTGGGCTTCACCCACGTGGTGTGTTTCTGCGCGAACGTCCGGTTTTACGTACCTGTGTGTACGTTCGTTCTCACTCGCCGGTAACACGCATGTATGTTTAATGCCTCCGAAAGCTTTCTTAGAACGGTGTCAGAAGATGCCTATGATAGACTTAGCACGACGTGAGGTCGTGACAGCACAGAGAGACACACCGGTGTCGGAGTTAGCGTCGATGATGGAGAAGGAGAGCATCGGTAGCGTGGTAATAACCAACGACGACGAGCCGGTAGGTATCGTGACCGACCGCGACATAGCTATACGTGGATTCGCCGGTGGCGGGGACTCCAACCCGCGCGAGATGAAGGCTCAGGACGTGATGTCGGAGAGCCTATGTATCGCAGAGGAGGACATGGGTCTGAGTGAGGCACTCGAAAGAATGGAGGAGGAAGGTGTGCGCAGGCTCCCGATATGCGACTCGTCGGGTAAGCTGTCGGGAATAGTGACGTTCGACGACCTGACCGAACTCATATCGAACGAAGAGACTTCGATGGCGAACGTCGTCAGGTCACAGAGACCTGCGTACTGACCGCGAACCGCAGGTCGCTCCGTCCCTCATACCTGTTCTAACCAGCTACGGACGCGTTTCTCGGATACCTCGGCGGCTTCGGCTACCTCGTCGGGCGAAGCGTCGCGTAGGTCGTCGACCGTCTCGATTCCAGCGTTCCGGAGCCTCTCGGCGTATGTCGGACCGATTCCGTCCACCGTCTCAACACCGGTCTCAATTTCGTCGGCGTCACCGGATTCGACTTCTGTTTCTGTCTCGTCCGAAGTTTCGTCAGCATCTTCGGTTTCGGCATCTGTCTCCGTCTCGTCCGCAGTTTCGGCTTCGGTGTCACCTGCTTCGTCAGCTTCATCGTCGGCTCCGTCGGCTTCTTCCACCTCCTCAACGTCGGCGGATTCGGCGTCGCTCCTCTCCGCCAGCCAGTCACATACACGAGGCCAGAGTTCGGCGTGCGAACTCGACGAAACCGAAAGACCGATATGTCCCGTCGGATGCTCGATGATTTCGGTGTCTTCGCTCGCAACCACGTCGTTGAACGGCTTGCTCGCACTGGGCGGTATGAGATGGTCGTACTCGGCGACTATCTGGAGCACCGGCATGTCTATCTCATTCACGTCGATATGTTTGTCACGGAGGTAGAGTTCGTTCCTGTACAGGAGGTTGTCCTGATATATGTCGCCGACGAACTCGACGAAGGCGCGCCCGGGCACGTCAGGACCGTCGCTGAGCCATTTCTCCATCCTGCCGAAGTTCTCGACGAACTCGGGGTCGTCCAAGTTGTCGAAAAGACGGACGTACTTCGAGAACGTGTTCTCGACAGGCTCCATCAGGTCGAATCCGGCGTTCAGGAAGTCGGCAGGCGCGTTTCCGAAGGCGTCCTCCACCTTTCCAGGGTCGAAGTGGGCGTCGTCGCCCCAGAGTTCGAGTATGCCGCCGTCGCCGTCGAAGCACAGCCCCGACGCCATCAGCGCAAGGTTGCGAACCTTGTCAGGGTAGAGCGCGGCGTACATCGCCGACATAGTGCCGCCCATGCAGTAGCCGAGTATCGTGACATCCGTGCCGGAGCGTCCGCGCACCTCCTCGACGCAGTTGTATATGTACCTCTCGACGTAGTCCTCGACACCCAACGACTCGTCCAAACGTGACGGCTCGCCCCAGTCGATTAGGTAGACATCGAAGC
>JAQZDD010000313.1 GCA_028751055.1 Euryarchaeota archaeon Ods04
ACGGTCGACAAGGAGCTTACAGACTGGCTTTCGAGCTACGAGTCGCCGCCCGGAATCGGCTCGAACAGCTGGGTTGTTTCGGGTGAGCACACCGACACGGGGAACCCGATAGTCGGCTACGACCCGCATCTTGAGATGATGATACCTCCTATCTGGTACGAGCAACACGTAGAGACGCCGGATATGTCGGTACGCGGAGCCACCTTCCCCGGTGTGCCCTTCGTCATCGTCGGCGCGAACCGTCACGGCACGTGGTCTTTCACGAACGTGGGTGCCGACGTTCTCGATGTCTACAGCTACGAGACGGACGAAGACGGCGAGCAGTACATGTACGACGGCGAATGGCGGGAGTTCGAGACTGAGGAGCGCGACATACCCGTTGCGGGCGGCGAGGACAGGAGCTTCACGGTGCGGAAGACGGTTCACGGTCCGGTGCTTGAACGTGAGGGGCGCGAGGTCGGCGTAGCATGGACGGGACACACGGCGACGAGGACGACGGTTGCCATATACGACTTCGAGCGCAACGAGGGACTCGACGATATGTTGGAAGCCACACGTATCTTCGACCTCCCGACGCAGAACTTAGTCTACGCCGACGCCGACGGCAGGACGATGTACTACGTGACGGGCAAGCTACCCGTACGCCGTGTCGACGGCGAGGTAGTCTCCGGCAACCGTATCTTCGACGGTTCGGCGGGCGAGGGCGAGTGGCAGGGATTCACGCCTTTCGGCGAGTCGACGTGGGCTGACGACGGATTCGTGCCTTTCGAGGAGAAGCCCCACGCTATCGACCCCGACGTTCTCGCAACCGCGAACCAGCGCGTCGTAGACGACCCCGAACACTACATCGGTGTCTCGTACGCCGCGCCTTACCGTGGAGCACGTATCTACGAACGTCTCGACGAGCGTGTCGAGTCGGGCGAACCAGCCGACGCCGGGTTCCACAGGGAGCTGCAGATGGACGCGCACGACATACGCGCTCGTGAGACAGTACCCGAACTCGTTGAGGCTGTCGAAGACGCCGACGTGGAAGCTCGCGTCGAGGACGCCGCCGAAGAACTCGAAGACTGGGACTACGCGATGGTGCGCGACTCGTACCCCGCGCTCGTCTTCGCGCTCTGGATGGACGCGTTCGTCGAGGGTACGGTGGAGCCGGAGTTCTCCGACGCCGACCTTGACGACTCGTACTACCCTAACGACTGGGTTGTTGCGAACCTGTCGCCTGAAAGTGACTTCTACGCCGAAACCTCACGCGCTGAGACGATGGTCGAAGCACTCCGGTCGGCGGTCGACGAGATAGAGGAGAACGGCTGGACGACGTACGGCGACTGGAACACGACACGTGGCATATCGCATCCCCTCGGCGACGAGGCTGACTTCCTCAACCACGACGAGCGTCCCGTCGACGGCGCGCCGACGACCGTCCTGAGCTACCGTGTCGAGGACGAGGCTGGACCGTCGTGGCGTATGGTCGTCGAACCCGGCGGCGACGCAACCTCCGTCGTGCCGGGCGGCAACTCGGGCGACTTCTTCTCGGAGCACTACGACGACCAGCTAGACGACTGGATAGAGGGACGACAGAAAGGTATGGAGCTGAGACACCGCGGTGAGACGCACGTCCGTTTCGAGGAGGGTTCGACATGAGTTCGAGAGGTGGAAGCCCAAGGTCGCCGGGCAGCAGTCCGCGGTCACCGGGAAGCGGAAGCTCACCCCGACCGCGCGACACGAACCCGATACAGTCCGACGACTTCCGTTCGAGCGTCAGACGTGTCCGCGAGAACCCACAGTACCGCGTCGCCGCGCTCGCCTTCGTCGCCTTCGTCGGTCTCTTCTTGGTCTGGCTCCACTGGTTAGGACTTATCGTCGCGGGCGCGCTCGTTGGCTTCGTCTCACCGAGTCTGCGTAGCGCGGTCGTTGCGGGATTCGGGTTCGGCGTTCTCGTGGTCGTCCTGTTCTTCCTGTCTGTCGGCGTGCCCGCCTCGCGTCTCCTTGACATGACGCCCGTCATCTACATCTCCGTGGCGAGCGCGTTGCTCCTGCCTCTGTTCGGCTCCCTCGTGCGTGGACTCGAAAAGGAGGCTTAGTGGCGTACGACGAGATAGGACTCGTAGGGACTCAAACCATCCATATCTTAACTGACATTACCCAAAGCCTATTAGGTCATGGGCGTCTTCAGTACACATGAGAACCGGGGCGACAGACACTTCGCGCGCGAACTGCACGCCGGACTCGGACGTTTCCGTGTCA
>JAQZDD010000154.1 GCA_028751055.1 Euryarchaeota archaeon Ods04
ATGTTCGAAAGGAGGTCGTCGCTCGCGTAGTACACTTCCTGCCCCATCTCCGGCGGGTTACGGAGGTTACGGAAGCTACCCATCTCCTTGTCGTAGAAACCGAGCACCTTGGCGGTCACACGGTACGCGCGGTTGCTACGTAACGTAGCCATCGTCTCTCCGTCGAGGTAAGGTTCGAGCGTCGAGGGAACGTCGGTCTCGTTCGAGATTATACGTTCGCGCTCCCTCACGCGGCACAGTATCTTGGTGCCTTCCTGTCCGGGTGGCTCGTAGTAGACGAACTCGCCCGTCTTCAGGCGACCTATGTCGTGCGCCACGAAGTCGAAAGCTTCCTCGGTTTCACCGGGACCGAGTGCCCATCCAATTGTCTCGTTCATCATCTCTCCTCTTCTGACCGTTATAGTCGTGCTAGTTAGATAAAACCTCGGGCAAGAACTATCTGCCGTGGGCACGTACGACAAGTATGCTCGGTAGCCTCGAAGCGAAGGTCTTGGGTGTACTCGAAAGGAAAGACAGCGCGAACGTACGTGAGGTAGTCGACGAACTCAACGATGGTGACGAGAACTTAGCATACACGACTGTCGGCACGATTCTTGACAGACTCTACGAGAAAGGTCTCGTCGAGCGCGCAGAGGAGCCGTACAAGGGCGGCTCACGGTACGTCTACGAGTACGTCGACTTCCGCGACGAGTACATAGACGAAGTTCTCCGCGACGTAGTCGCGCTCTTCGGTGACGAAGGTCTGGAGGAACTCAGACGGAAAGCAGTCGAGACAGAAGGCGAAAAGAACGAAGACGCTGATATAGACCTGAAGAAGGAGAGCACGGGTACGAACGGTAAAAAGACAACGAACGCGGGCGCAAGCACGAGCACAAACATGACAGGAGAAGACACGGGCACGAGGCTGTGAACCCATGGCGGTCTTGGAGACGTTTCTCCTGTACGGCTCCTTAGCGGGCTTCGGCTGGTTAGTGGCTCTGACGCTCTACTACGCCTTGCTCCGCAGACGCCGTGCCGTCGTCTCGATGATGGCGTCGTTCGGCGTCGCTGTCGTCGTAACAGTCTGGACGGCGGCTGTCTTCTTAGCGGTCGCAGGGATAACGCACCACGTCTACGGCTCGCCGTCGATGTCTTGGGCGACGCTGTTCAACATCGTGGTCGCGGCTTACGTCGTCTCTGTCGCCGAACTCACCGTGTTCTTCGTCGTCAACCAGTGGAGCGTCCGAAGGCTCGTCGGACGTTACAGGGAGAAGACCGACGACGACCTAACACGTGTCCTCTCCGAACGTGTCGACGTAGAAAGCCTCGCCGAGGGGTTCGACATCGGCAAGGTTGAGGTTCTCGTGGTCGACGCAGCCGGGGCGAACGCACACACGATGGTGCTCGCACGTCCGAGCCTGTTCTCGCCCAAGCTCGGAAGGGAGGTTCTCGTCGTCAAGAAGCCGTTGGTCGAGATGCTCGAAGACGACGAACTCGAAGCCGTTCTGGCACATGAGTTCGCACATATCGAGGAGATGGACACACGTTTCCGTCCCTACTTCGAGGTGCTCGCCTACGTCTACTCGTTCGACCCGTTCGTGCGCAGAGCGTGCCGGTACGTACGACAGCTACAGGAGTACGGTGCCGACAGACGTGCCGTCTTCGAGACCGGAAATCCTGAGGCGTTGGCGCGCGCTCTCGTCAAGGTCGCCGAGTACGAGAAGAAAGCGGGGAAGATGTTTGAGGTCAAGGAGCGCGCCGAGAGGCTGACAGAGATGGCTGGAGCGAGAGAGACAGAGACGGCTGAGACGAGAAGCATGACAGCGGACGGATAGAGTGATGGGTAAGACACTTGCGGACGCGGAACCAACCTGAGGTATGGAGTACAAAACGACGGAGAGACGCGCATGGCTGGTCTCGGTCGTCGTCTCGGTCATCGCGCTCTCGCTCATCGCGGCTTCGTCGCGCGGCGGCATCGACGCCGTACCGCAGGCACCCAGCTGGTTCCTTGACGCGGTTCCACACATCAACGCCGCTCTCGTCTTGGTTGCTTTCGTGACCGTGTCGCTCGGATACCGCGAGATACGACGCGGGAACGTGAAGACACACGCGCGTTACATGGCGACGACGACCGTCCTGTTCTTTAGCTTCCTAGCTCTCTACCTCCTGCGTCTCTCGAACGTCGGTCTGACCGAGTTCCCCGGCGGCGGCTTCGCCTACAGCTACGTCTACCTGCCCTTCTTGGGCGTGCACATGCTCCTCGCCGCCGTCTGCATCCCCCTTGTGCTCTACTCGGTCGTCGTCGCCGCGACGGTTCCGACCGACGGAATCCGCGAGACTGCGCATCCTCGCGTAGGACGCCTCGCCGTGCCTCTCTGGGCTACAAGCTTTGTCTTCGGATTCGTCGTCTACCTGATGCTACACCACATCTTTTAAGATAGCAGGCGAATATTGCCTCTTTGACCTGACTTTTATCCCCCCGGAACCATGCTGTCGTATGGAAGAGTCAACGAGACGTAGATTCCTGCGCACGACCGCAGTGGTAGGCGGAGTAGGTATAGCAGGCTGTATCGACGGCGAAGAGGAACCGGTACCAGAAGACGATGACGACACCGACCCTGAACCGCCAGAGAACGGCGAAAACGGAGAGGAAGAAGTAGCCTACGAGGTCTGGGCGTTCGACCAAGGCACCGACACGGGATATATCTACCAGCCCGCTGACGGCGACGGAGACGGAGACAGCGCGTTCGAACTCGTCGACGAGATAGACGTGCAGGCACTCGACGAGGTCGCCGACGTGGACAGCTTCATACCACACATGGTCGACTTCACTTCTGACTACGAGTACGCCGCTGTACCCGGCACGGGCGGAGCACAAACCCTGATATTCCGTGTCGAGAGCCGCGAACTCGTAGCCGCCATAGACACGGGACCGGGTTCGCACTTCGCGGGCTTCGGACCTGACGACTCGTACCTGCAGGTCGACGTTATCGGCGAAGGTGCGATAAAACGTGTCGACATCGACTGGGAAAACGAGGAGTTCGACATCGTGGACGAGATAGACACGAACGAACTGCACGACGAGTTCGACGGCTCCGACCCTATCTGTCACCAGCACACCGGAAACGGCTACTCGTACCACACCCTCGGTCCGTCGTACCACGACGGCGCGCTCGTAGTAGTCGACACCGAGGAGTTCGAGGTTGAGAAGATATTCACGCACGACGAGGTTCCGTCGAACTGCGGTACGGTTCCGCATCCGACCGAGGACAAGTTCTACCTCACCGCAGGTCTTCCGACGCCGACAGACGAAGACGGCGAACCTGTTGAGGGCGAGGAAGGCGTCGGCGAGTGGTACGTCTTCGACACAGAGACAAACCAGCCGATAGACACAGAAGGAAACGTCGTCGGCGAGGACGAGGAGTTCACGAGCGAGGACATCGCGCGTTCGACCGAAGGAGTCGACGCACACGGCTTCTGGTTCACGCCCGACGCGAGCGAACTCTGGGTGCTCAACCGCGAGACAAACGACGGTCTGGTCATCGACCCAGAGACGGACGATGTCATTGAGGAGGTCGCACCTTACGGACCTGCCGAGCACGCCGACGACACCGACCAGCGTGACGCTCCCGACATCATGTGGGCGTCGCCCGACGGAGAGTACATGTTTGTGACGCTCCGTGGACCCAACCCACAGTCAGGCGACCCGCACGCTGCGACGGGTGTCAACGCCGGTTTCTCGGTACTCGACATAGAGACGCGCGACATTGAGGAGGTCGTACAGCCAGCACCCGACGACGAAGGTAGTGACTTCCACGGAATAGGCGTCGTGCCGCTCGCAGCGGAAGGCGAGTTCACTTCGCCCGTGTACCGATAGGAGTCAGATGAACAGGAGCAGAAAGGTCAACAGAAGAAGACGGAGGTTCCTGACAGCGGGAGCCGCCGCTCTGTCTGCCGGTTTAGCCGGATGTGTCGGCGGAAACGGGAACGGCGAGGACGAACCGC
>JAQZDD010000129.1 GCA_028751055.1 Euryarchaeota archaeon Ods04
CGAGTCGGCGAGACCGGCGGGCGGCATGTACAGGTCGCCGAGGGTTTCGCCCTCCTTCGAGTCGGGGAGTCCGTCCGACGGCACACCGAGGTAGTCGAGGAGCGAGAGGTTGAGCGCGGTGTGTTCTTCCTTGTACGTCGTCATGCGCTCGGCGAGCTTAGCAAGAAAGTCGTGCGCCACATCGTCGGCGTCGGGGTGCGGCGCGGGCGCGTCGGCGTCTCCCGAAAGGTGGGCTTCGTAGTCGTCAAGGAGGGAGGCGACGCGCGACGAGCGTTCGGAGTCGGGGGTGTCGAAGGAGATGGAGGGTACTGAGAAAGGATTGAGGTACTGTGTTTTGAAAGTGAAGTATCCTCCGCGTAAGGTATATCCGGTGTTGCTGAGGAAGAACCAGAGAAGCGGAGTATTCAGAACCGCGAGTAAATACTTTAGCGAAACCTTAACACCCGACTGTTTTAGAATTCCGTAGACTTTTGTGGTGTGGTATATACCCTCAGAGTCGAAAGTGAAGTTACTCCCGCGGCTGATTTCAGGGGTGACAATCTTTCTCTTCTGAAATTCAGTTAGATTCTTTGGGTACACATAATCATACCATCTCTCATGGTCCATTTTCCCACCTTCTCTTCCACGAAGAGCTTCTTCATGTTCTTTCAGATACTCGTGTGTACGTGGGTAATTAGATGCCAATTCATCTTCTTGAATGAATTTGGCTTTATCCTCCTCTATTTCATAAGGGAGAATTACCCAATAACGTGGGTCCAATGATTCGTATCGATGAACGTCTTCGCCCTTGAGAAACGGTTTTAACAAATCAGGTTCCAGTTCCCAACGATTCCCATCTTGGTCTTTGACTTCGATAAGCTCTCCGGCCACATCTCTTCCTACTATTTCTAGCAAATATATTCTGTCTGCGCTGGTCTGTAAGCCTACGAAGATTTCAACGCAATCCTCAAGCGTCGGACCTGCCGCGTCTACTCTGTCAAGAACCTGCTCAACCTCCTTAGTTAAAAAGTTCCACGAGTTATCACCGTAGTCCGATGGTACCTCTCTGTAGCTAACAGAATCTTTCTCTATGAACTCAGTAGGCGAGGTCTCCGCATATAGGAATGTCTCATTATCTGATTTCTGGAGGAAAAGTAAGCATGTATAGACGGACACTTGTTCCCATACCTGTTCGTGACCGAATGATAGAATCCTACTCAGAGCGTTTTCATCAGAGAGGTATTCGCGCAACCCCTCACCAAAGTCCCCTCTAAAGAATTTGTGAGGCTCTATATAACCAAGGCGTCCTTCATGTTTGAGAAGTTCGTAGCCATGCTCTGTAAAGTTCACGTAGATATCAAAATTACCGACGCTTGAGACAAACTTACTTCTATAATAGTTGGCTAAGGAGGGAGAGATTTTATTTATCGTTTGTATGCGCATATACGGCGGATTTCCTATCACTGCGTCGAAGCCCGCGTTCTCGCGCTCGTCGCCGCCCTCGTCGTAGAACGCCTCGGGGTATTCGAGACGCCAGTGGAAGAAGTTCTCGCGGTCGGCGAGTTCGCGCGCCTCGGCGAACCAGTCCTTCGTCTCTATCTCGCGCCACTCCTCATCCTCTTTGAGAGCGCGCGCCATGCGCTCGTATACTCCCGAAGGTACGTCCACGCCGAACTCCTCGGCGGTCCGAACGTCGGCAATCGCCTCTAAACGACGCCGGAGTTCGTTCTTCTCGAACTCCCCATACCGTTCTTCCATCTGCTTGATGTCGTCGAGTTCCTCGTTCTCGATTGCGATGATGTCCTGCTGTATCGACATCAGGTCCTCCATCGTGCCCTCGAACGTCAGACCGAAGTCGGTGAGCGTCGAGTTCGCGCCGTTGTCCTCCGACGCGCTCCCGCGTTCGAGCGCGTCTATCTCCTCTATGTTCGAACCGACGAGCGAGTTGCCCGTCTTGAGATGGTGGTCTAAGAACGCCAAAGGCTGCTCGGCGGCGAGCGTACGCAACCAGAGCGAGACCTTCGCTAACTCGACCGCCATACCGTTCAAATCGACGCCGTAGATACATTTCTGCGCGACCTGCCGACGCGCCCAGTGGATGTCGTGCGACTCGTCTACGGTCTCGATACCCGCCTCGTCCGCTTGGAGTTCCTGCGCGTTGACTATCTCGCGCGCAAGATGGTCGACGGCGTTCGTCAGAAAGTGTCCGCTACCCATCGCGGGGTCGAGTATCTTGAGTTCGAAGACGCGTTCGGCGAACTCCTCGGCGAAGTTGTCTTGGCTATGCGTCGTGCTACCCACCACGTCCTCGCGTATCCCGTCGAGTATAGGGTCTAACGTGTTCTCGACGATGTACTGAACGACGTACTCGGGCGTGTAGTAGGAGCCGGTCGCCTTGCGCTCGCCGCGGTCGGTCGTGAGGTAGACACCGCCCTCGTCTACGCGCTCCACAACGTCCGATTCGTCGCCGTCCGCGTCCTCGAACTCGGCGCGCGTCATCCATACCTCGCCGTCGTCGCGCACCGCGACCATCGGCTCAGGCGCGACGTTGAGTTCGTACTCAAGCAGACCTTCGTAGATGCTACCGAGATGACGGATGTCGAGAGACGAGTAGTCGACGAAGACACGCCCGCCGCCGTTCCCCGACTCGCTACGTGTCAGAAGCTCGACGACACGCGCGAGGTACACGTCGCCGACCTTGTTCTCCTGAAGGAAACGGCTCTGCTCCTCCGTCTCGTCGTCGACCTGAGTCTTGAACAGACCGCCGTTGTACGCAGGGATGTACAGGTCGTCGCGCGGTATGCCGCGGCTCTCGCTTCCTTGGTCGATGAGTTCGAAAAGTTCGTCGAGCCTGTCCCAGAGGTCGTCCTGCCAGTTGGTATATTTCGCGTCGCCGGTTTCGAGTTCCTCGACGACATCGCGTTTCAAAGAGTTGAGGCTGAAGCTCTCGTCGTATATCTCGTTCCGCGTGTCGAGAAGGTCGCGTCCCTCGCTCTCGGCGTAGAGCACGAAGATGAGCCTGTACAGGTAGGTCAGCGACGCGTCGTGTATCAGGTCGAGGCTTCCGTCTGCGTCTTCAAGGTCGAGGTCGAGGTCGTTCTCGGGGAACTCCAAGAAGCCCTCCGCGAGAAGCCCGATAGCCTCGTAGATGTTGTCCTGCAGGTCGTCGCCCAACTCCTGCGAGTACGTGTTACTGCCTTCGTAGACCTTGTCCAAGAAGCATTCGCCCGTCGCGTCCTCGACAAAGGCGGCGTTACGGAAGAACAGGTAGAAGTACTTGAACTCCTCCAGCCCGCCGTCTTCGAGAAGAACGGCTAAGTCCACGTCGTAGTACGAGTCGAGCTTGTGGCTCGTGCCCGAGTAGTAGATACGCCAGTGCCTGCCGTTCGTGAGCACCGCCCAGTCGACGGGCGTCTCCTGCAGGTAGACGTGTATCTGGTGGCTCGGGTTCGAGAAGTCGCGTTTCTTCTCGCCGCTCTTTGTGAGCTTGTCGAGCGAAAGCTCCCACTGCTTGGCGTCCGCAACCGAGAGCGCGTTCCCGTAGAAGTCCTTTCCCTCCGCCTTCCCCTCTATCGCCTGCTCGCGCAGGTCTTCGGTCTCGAAAAGCGCGTAGTCAGGGCGTCGGCGTCCCCGCTCAACCGTCTCCTCAACCTCGTACGAATGTCCGAGAGCCTCGAAGACAGGACGTATGAAGTTCTTCTCCAACTGCGACTCGTTGTAGTTGTCGAAGTTCGCCTTCTCGCCTTCGTAAAGCGACTCCAGTTCGCTGTATGCCGCTTCGAGCCTGTTCTCGTCCTCGTTTTCCCAGTCCTCGGTTTCCGGAAGATGCTCGCTCAGGTAGTAGTTCGAGAACAGGTCGCGGTTCGTGAGGAAGTCGGGTTTCTGCATCTGATGGTGTAACACGTGTAGGCTCCGTATTAGGGTTTTGGGCTGACGCAGACAAAGAGGGAGACGACGCGCCGGTACAAGGCTGACGCCGCAAGTTAGAGACCTTTGCGCCTGTAGGTCGAAACGAGAACGGCGATGTTACCCGCGCCTATCGAAACCAGAACCAGACCGAGGAAAATCTGAGCTATCACAGTCGACAGAGGCACCTCGTGTTCCAAGAAGGACGACGAAGGGTCATCGGGGTCTACGTACGCCGTCGTTGTCCCGCCGACCGAGTACTCGTTTACGAGTTCTCTGGCTTCGGTTTCGCTGGACTTCGACACGTCGCCTCCGGGATTTATGTCGTCGTTCGTGTACGTCGAACCGTCGTAGGTATAGCTGTAGACGACCACGGGCGCGTAGTTGACGATGGTGGCTCCTGTGTCAGGCATATGAGTTGTCTGTTGCTCTACGTCGGTGTCGAGTATATCGGCGGAAACCTCGTCGTAGTCGTC
>JAQZDD010000306.1 GCA_028751055.1 Euryarchaeota archaeon Ods04
CGCGGTGCATCTGGTCAATCAGGTCGTCGCCCGAGATGCCTTTCTCGTCCAAGAGGCGCGTCAGGATTTCGCGCGCTCCGGCGAAGTTACCGTCGAGTGCGCGCTCCAGAAGCTCCTCGACCTCCTCCTGTCGTGCGGTCGACGTAGTCGCGTAGACCGCATCTTCGTCGACCGTCTCACCGAGCGCGGCGGCAGCCTGCAGGGCGTTGACGGCGCGCCGTACGTCTCCGCCCGCGACGTACGCGAGCGCGTCTAAACCGTCTTCGGTAACGTCAACTCCCTCCTCTTCGGCGATATGCCTCAGCCGGTCGATGACCGCGTCGTCGTCTACGGGGCTGAAGCGGAATACCGTGCACCGCGACTGTATAGGGTCGATGATGTTCGACGAGTAGTTGCAGGAGAGGATGAACCTGCAGGTGTTGGTGTACATCTCCATAGTGCGGCGCAAAGCTGGCTGCGCGTCACGTGTATTGTGCGTCAGGACACCGTTCGCAAGCACGAAGTTGGGCGTTCCTTCCATCGTGATGTTGTACGCCTTCCCGCGGTGGCTGTAATCGATGTCCGTGACTTCGACGGTCGAGACTGCGCGGACGCCACCGTCGGTAACTGTCTCAGCCTCGAACTCGTCTTTATCGATGTGTTCATGGTGGGGAAGGCGTTCGTCACCGACCACGACGAGGTCATAGTCGTCACCGTATATTTCAAGGAACTCCTCGACCTTATCGACACGCCCCCACATCTCAACGCTACCCTTCACTTCTATTACTGTATCGTCAATGAGGAAGTCGGGGTAGTACGACGAGTCCGAAAGTTCGAACTCGGGTTCGTACTCGTATCCGACATCAGCCTCTTGTAGCGAGACCGCAACGTCGTACTCCCAGTTCGAGCGGACGACGTGCCCGAGTTCCTCGTCGTAACGGACATTGTGTGGATAGCCACCAGTAGGTTCGTGACCCTTCAGTGCCTCCGACACCTTCGCGGCGACTTCTGGGTCGCGCATCGGATTTGAGTCCCCGGTGATGTCGCAGACGGGGTAGTCGATACTTTCTTTTTGTCTTTCGATCAGCCCCCTCTTTTCGTGCTCACTAAGATTATCCCACCACTCGGAGACAGATCTACCGATTCTTTTCTTGACTTCCTCGGCGTCAGCCTGAATAACCCAGTCCTCCCAGGATGTACCGGAACGCAGTTCGGTCAGATGCTCTTTTGCTTCTTTGACCGTCTCTTTGTCCATCTCCCAGATATGCGTGCCGTGGAACTTCCCGCCGTGGTTCGGATTGTTATCTCCTGCGAGCCGTCCGTCCGATAGCTTAGCGACGATTTTATTGCGCCTTTCCTCGGACCACTCTGTGCCGTGCATTGGGTTGTCTTCGCCTTCCATATCACGGCTGTGCCCTTCGTTCTTGCAGTCGACAGAGCAGAACCGTCCTGCGGTTCTGTTACCGCATACCTCACATGGTTCTACACCGAGTTCGTCCTCAAAGTCGGCTATCTCATCGCCGACTTTGAGTTCCTTCAGCTTCTTTTCAACGAGTTTTCCGTCATCCCCTACGACGAAGAACGGATGGTTGAGGCTCGCCGTCACCGTCCTGCCGTCGCTCAGTTCTAGCGTAAAGAAGTCGGCGACACCCGAGTCGACCAACCTTCCTTTGTCGGACTGAACCTCGTTCGTCTCGAAGTCGACGGACGGCATCGGCTCTCCGTCTCCGTCCACTTCCTCTATCGGCTTGACTTCGGGCGACGACGGATATCCGACGACGACCTCGGTTCCGGGCGGCAGGCAGAGCGAGTCCGCCTCGTCAAGGAATATCACCTTGTAGTCCTCGTCGCCGACGGGCGACGTACGCGCGAAGTTCTTTATCTTGTCGCGCACAACGTCGATGCCGCGTTCGTCGGACGCGTTCAACTCCGTAAAGTTGTCTCCCCAAGTCTCACCGTAGAGTTCGTGCGAGAGCGCGTGCGCGCAAGTCGTCTTTCCGACGCCCGCCGGACCTGCGAAAAGCATGTTGGGCACGTTCCTTGTACGGACGTAAGACTGCAGGCGTTCGGTGATAGCGTCCTGCCCTACGACTTCTTCGAGCCTCTGCGGACGGTACTTCTCGACCCAGATTTCCTCGATAGTTAACCCTCCTTGTGACAAAGTACGGTGCGCGTGGGTTAACTCTGTCTGTCGGGCGGCGCGGTCGATTCGAGCATCTCGACGAGGTACTCTATCGTCACGCCGTCCACGTCTACGTCGAGCGACCTGAGCCAGTCGCGCGTGTACTCCTCACCGCTGTCGGTCATGCA
>JAQZDD010000284.1 GCA_028751055.1 Euryarchaeota archaeon Ods04
GAACTCGTCTTCGAGGACGACAACGTCGACGCTGTCATATTCAACGTCTTCGGCGGGATAACGCGGTGCGACGAGGTCGCCGAAGGAATCAACAACGCCCTCGGCGCCTTCGACGAACTCCCCAAGCCTCTCGTCGTGCGCCTCACCGGCACCAACGAAGAAGAAGGGCGCGAACTCCTCACCGACCGTGTCGAGACAGCGGAAGGACTGGAGGAGGCTGTCAAGCAAGCCGTCGAACTCTCGGGTGCCTCAGTCACAGGAGGTGACGACTGATGTCGGTCTTCGTCGGCGACGACACACGTCTCGTCGTTCAGGGTATCACGGGTAGCGAAGGCAGGTTCCACGCCGAGCGTATGCAGGAGTACGGAACCAACGTCGTCGCGGGTGTAACGCCCGGAAAGGGCGGCGAGGAGGTTCTCGGAGTGCCCGTCTACGACACCGTAAAGGAGGCGGTCACGGAGGAGGACGCAAACACTTCGGTCGTATTCGTTCCGCCAGCGTTCGCAGCGGACGCCGTCATGGAGTCTCTCGACGCCGAACTCGACCTCTGTGTTGCAATCACGGAGGGCATACCGACGCACGACATGATACGTGTCAACCGTCGTCTCTCGGAGGTCGACACACGCCTTGTCGGTCCCAACTGTCCCGGCGTCATCACTCCGGGGGAGGCGAAGGTCGGTATCATGCCGGGAAACATCTTCGACTCCGGAAAGGTCGGTCTCGTCTCGCGTTCGGGCACGCTGACGTACCAGCTCGTCGACTCGCTCGGACGGCGTGGTGTCGGGCAGAGCACCGTAATCGGCATAGGTGGCGACCCCATCATAGGGACGGACTTCATAGACGCACTCCGCGCCTTCGAGGACGACCCGTCGACGGAAGCTATCGCGCTCGTCGGCGAGATAGGCGGAAGCGACGAGGAGCGTGCCGCGGAGTGGATACAGGAGAACGCCGAGACGCCCGTCGTCGGATTTATCGCCGGACGTACCGCGCCGCCCGGGAAGCAGATGGGGCACGCGGGCGCGATAGTGAGCGGTTCGGGTACAGGGACGGCGGAGAGCAAGATGCGCGCTCTCCGTGACGCAGGCGTAGACGTGGCGGAGACGCCCGGGGATGTCGCAGACCTGATTGAGGAAGTACTGTAGCCCGACGGAGCGGAGACACGTACGTCGCAAGCCGCATAACATATAACGACCAACATCCTATCTCGTTCATCTGCATGAGCAGGACGCTGAAGGCTGACCTACACGTCCACACGGACGGCTCCTACGACTGCCACACACCCGTAGAGGATGTCGTGGAAGCCGCCGTCGAAGCCGAACTTGACGTTCTCGCTGTCACGGACCACGACGCCATAGAGATGTCGTACGAAGCCGCCGAACTCGTCGCCGACTACGACATCGTAGGCGTGGTCGGTGTCGAAGTCTCGACATCCAAAGGGCATATTCTCGCGCTCGGCGTCGAAGAACGACCGCCTGCGGGCGAACCCGTCGACAAGACCGTCGAACGTGTCCGTTCGCAGGGCGGCGTCGCTGTCCTCCCGCATCCGTTCCAACGTCTCCGGCACGGCGCGGGTGCGGTGCGCGACGTTGACGCTGTCGAGTCGTACAACTCGCGTCTCCTGACGGGCTTCGCAAACTGGCGTGCCCACAGGTTCGCGCGGAGACACGGCTTGCCCGAGGTCGGCGGAAGCGACGCACATATCGCGGCGATGGTGGGGCAGACACATACGGAGATAGAAGCAGAAAGAGACGCGGACGCCGTCCTCGAAGCAATACGTGACGGACACACCGAGGTGTACGGAAGAAGAACGCCTTTCGCACACACTTTCCAGCAGTTCGCTACGAAGGCACCCGCGCGTGTGAAACGCGACCTGCTGTCTTTCTTCTCTTAGCTGTCCTGCTCCCTACTCTCTATCTCTACCCTTCTTCGTTTTCGCCGTCTCCCAGAAGCTCCTCTGTTATCTCGTCAGGGTCGAACTCGCGCAGGTCGTCGTAGCCCTGTCCCACACCTAAGAAGACGATGGGCTTTCCTGTCACGCGCGCGACGGATATCGCCGCACCGCCAGCCGAGTCGGCGTCCGCCTTCGTGAGCACGATGCCGTCGAACTCCGCCGCCTCGTTGAACTCGCGTGCTCTGTTCGTCGCGTCCTGTCCCGCCACCGCCTCGTCTACGAAAATCGTCATGTCGGGGTCGACGACACGGTCTATCTTAGAAAGCTGGTTCATCAGGTCGTCGGAGGTGTGTAGGCGTCCCGCTGTGTCTCCGAGTACAACGTCGACGTCGTTCGCTTCGGCGTACTCGACGGCGTCGTAGATGACCGCCGCAGGGTCGCCTCCCTGTTCGTGTGTGATGACCTTCTTATCGAGTGCCTCGGCGTGTTCGGCGAGCTGCTGGTTCGCCCCGGCACGGTAGGTGTCGCCGTTCGCCATTACCGACGACAGACCCATCTCTTCGAGCCTGCGCGCTATCTTTGCGATGGTCGTCGTCTTTCC
>JAQZDD010000299.1 GCA_028751055.1 Euryarchaeota archaeon Ods04
CTGATGCCTGAGACTAAGACGACCATGAGCCAGACGAAGCTAGGGTTGAGACCGAAGAGGAGATCCATCTGACTGTTCGGAAGCAGCAGAAGCGCGGCGGGTGCGACCAAGAGGAACTTGAGTATGTCTATCATCTCCCTGTCCTCTATACGGTCGACGAAGCCGTGCATCCACGGCTTCGCGGCTAAGATGGATGTCGTGACGATGCCGAGGACGACAGCTATCACGAGACCTTCGTCGGAATGCATCGCCATCGCGCCGTAGACGAAGGTCAGGAGCATCGTGACGGCGGTCGTCGCGCCGATGTCTTCGTGCGCGAAGACCTTGCCTGCGTACGCCACGACGACGACGAGACCGAGAGCTACGAAGCCCGGAACGAGGAGTTCGGGGAAGAACTCTTTGACGAGCGCGCCGAAAAGCGCGACGAGCGGAAGCGTGCGGCTTCCGGCGAAGAAGCCCGCCGAGTCGCTCTTTTCGCGCTCGATGCCGATGAGCGCGCCTATCCCGAGCGCGACGAACAGCTTGAAGACGACCGAAGCCACTACTGCGTCGATTATCTCCACGGAGAAGAAGATGCCCGTCGTGGTGTATAAGGCTTCCCCGTCTTTCCCGAGAACGAGAACCGATACCGCGGCGTCGACACGGACACGACGGAAGGTAAGCCTTTACGTTCCGTGACGCCTCTCTTAAGCATGAGCGTGAACGGCTACACAGACGCGAGCGACCGCCTCAACCCGACCGGCTACCTGAAGGTCGCCAGAGTTCCTTTCCTGCTTCTGCCTGTCACCCTCACCGTCGTCGGCGCGGCGGCGTCCGCCTACGCAGGAGCCTTCGACCTCCTGCACACGTCGCTAGCTCTCGTCGGTCTGGTGCTCCTCCACGTCTCCGTAAACGCCCTGAACGAGTACAGCGACTGGAGACGCGGTATCGACGAGGAGACCGAACCCACGAAGTTCAGCGGCGGCAGCAAGGCACTCGTCGAGGAGGAGGTGAAGCCGAAGGGCGCGCTCGCTCTCGGCTTGGGCACGCTGTTCGTCGCCTTCGTCATCGGTCTTTACTTCCTGTACGTCTACGGCGCGGCTATGGCTGTCTTCATCGTCGTCGGTGGCGCGCTCGTCGTCGGATACACGGATCTCTTCGCGCGTACAGGTCTCGGCGAGGTGAGCGCGGGTCTCGGTCTCGGCGCGCTTCCCGTCGTCGGCGTCGGCTTCGTCCAGTCGGGGAGCGTCGAACCGGTCGTCCTTGCTGCGTCGGTACCGTGCTTCTTCCTTACTTTCAACCTCCTCCTCCTCAACGAGTTTCCCGACGTGGAGGCGGACACGAAGGGCGGCAGGACGAACTTAGTGACGCTCCTTGGCGAGACGCGCGCAAAGTACGCCTACGTCGGCGTCGTCGCTCTCTGCGCGCTCAGCATCGTCGCCCTCTCGGCGGCGGGTTTCCTCCCCGTCTGGAGCATAGGCGCGCTCGCAGGCTTCGTCCTCCTGCGCCGTCCTGTCTCCGCCGCGTTCCGCGACGCCGAGATAACAGAAGCCGCACTCGGCGGGAACGTCGGCTGGGTCATCGTGACCAACCTCCTGCTGGGTGCTAGCTTCGTTCTGCCCCTGTTTCTGTAGACCTCCTTTTCCGCTCCAAACGGACGCGGAGTTAGCCTTTTGTGTCGTTACGTCCGATACGTAGCCATGCGTCTCGAAGGTCTCAGCGAAACGCTGAGGGAAGCATACCCCGACGCCGAGCCGTACACCCAGCTCATGGTTCTCGTCTCCGAGTTCGGCGACGTGGCACTCATAATGCTGATTCTCTCCCTGATTTACTGGCTCACGGACCGCAGAAAGGCGGCTGTGGTTGCGAGCTATATCGTCGTCGCGGCGTCTTTCATGATACTGCTCAAGGCTGTCTTAGGCATGCCGCGTCCGCCCGAGGAGGTCTTCGCTGTTCAGGAACTGACCGACGACCCTTACGGCTTCCCGAGCGGTCACGCCTTCATCACGGTCGTCGTCTACGGCGGCTTGGTCTACGCCTTCGACAAGCACCGTAACGTGCTCGCGGTCGCAGGCGTCTTCGCGCTCCTCGTCGCAGTCTCTTTCTCGCGCGTCGCTCTCGGTCTGCATTACGTCGGCGACACCGTCGTGGGTGCCGTCTTAGGCGTCGTCTTCGTCCTTGCCGTGGATGCCTTCGTCGGCGACAGACCGGAGCGCGGATTCGCACTCGGTGCTCTTCTTGCTGTTCCGACGCTCGTCTACACGGGCGGCGAGTCGGTCGTCTTGGTCGCCCTCGGAGGCGCGATAGGCGGATTCGTCGCCTCGCTCCGTCTTGAAGACGTGCCCGACCTGCGTTCGCGCGCCGAGGGTGCGTACCTCGTCGTGCTCGGACTTGTCTTTC
>JAQZDD010000374.1 GCA_028751055.1 Euryarchaeota archaeon Ods04
GCGTTCGTCGAGCCGCCTATGGCGACCTGTAGAGCGATACCGTTCTCGAACGACTCCTTCGAGAGGAAGTCCGATGGACGCCTGCGTTCCCTGACGACATCAACGACGAGTTCTCCGGCGCGCCGCGCCTCCTCGTAACGCTCCTCGTCCTCGGCGGGCGGCGACGCGCTACCGAGCGGCGCGAATCCAAGGGCTTCGGATATCGACGACATCGTGTTAGCGGTGAACATCCCGCCGCACGAACCCGGACCGGGACACGCGCTTCTTTCGAGCCTGTCGAGTTCCTCTTCGGACATATCTCCCTCAGCGACGGAGCCGACAGCCTCGAAGACGTTCTGTATAGTGACCTGCTGACCGTCGTGCTGTCCGGGCATGATAGAGCCGCCGTAGAGAAAGACGGAAGGTAGGTCTGCTCTTATGGAGGCTATCATCATTCCGGGCATGTTCTTGTCGCATCCGCCGATGGTGACGAGACCGTCCATCCGCTCGCCGAAGGAGACGAGTTCGACCGAGTCGGCGATGACCTCGCGCGAGATGAGGGACGCCTTCATGCCCTCGGTACCCATCGATATAGCGTCGGAGATAGTGATGGTGCCGAACTCTATCGGCATTCCTCCCGCTTCATCCACGCTGTCGTACGCCTCCTCGGCGAGTTCGTCAAGATGGACGTTGCACGGTGTTATGTCCGCCGCGGGATTTGCGATACCTATCATCGGAGAAGAAAGGTCTTCGTCGTCGTATCCCATCGCACGGAACATCGCTCTGTGAGGAGCGCGCTCCGGTCCTTCCGTGACCTCGTGGCTATGTATCTTCTCGCTCATGGACTAACCTCGTCGCCGGACGTTATTATGGTTTGGTTGTCCGACCGCCTCGGTTCGTAAGCGAGGCGGCGAACCCGAACGTAGTCCGTCAGTAAGGCGGCGAACCAGACCTTATGACGTTCGAGAGACTCTCCATCTCGTCTGCGATACCTCCGAGTTCGACCGAGAGGAGTACTGAGATGTCGTCCAACGTCACTATACCTGCGATTTCGTTCCCGTCGACGACCGGCATGCGGCGTACATCCGCGGCGTCGAACGTCTTGATTAGTTCGTCTATCGAGTCGTGTGCGTTGACCGTCACCAAGTCGGTGGTCATCGTTTCGTCCGCCGTGACGGCGTCAGGGTCGTCTCCGCGCGCTACACAACGTACGGTAATGTCGCGGTCGGTGAGTATGCCGACCGGTTCGCCGCCCTTGACGACGACGACGCTGCCGACGTTCTCCTCTTCCATCGTCTCGGCGACTTCGCGTACCGTGGCGTCGGGTTCGGCTGTCACTACCTGTTCGGCTTCGCGTGCTATCTCTCTTACTTCAGGCATACCTGCACGATGAGGCGGACGTGACTTAACTCTGTCCCGCTCTCGCTGGAATATCAGCCTAGTGGTCGGAACTTGTAGCCGTAACGTACGACGCCCTCCTGTTCGTAGAGACGGCGCACGACCTTCTCGACGGCGTCGCCGCGTCCCGTCTCGTAAGGGTCGCAGTCGGTCAGCATTCCGGGGACGCGTACGTCGGTTCCGTCGAGTTCTACCAAGACGACGCCGACAGCGCCGACCTGTCGCTCGAACTCCGCGAACTCGGGCGGTAGCGCGCCTTCGACGACAGTGTGTGCGACGACTTCTCCCGTTCCCTCGGGTTCGAACTCGTCGTAGCCCGCGTCCGAACCGCA
>JAQZDD010000030.1 GCA_028751055.1 Euryarchaeota archaeon Ods04
GTCGTAGCCGGGGTTCGGAACGTTGTCTGTAACATAAAGACGAGACTACTCACGGATGGTGGCTCTCCGGCTCGCGCGTACCCTCGGAGGGAGCAGAGGGCGCACGACTACCTCGGGAGTGCCGACGCCGACAAACTCGTTTACGGTCACACGCACTCGCCGTACGTCCACCACGACAACATCGCCGCGAATCCAGGGTCGTGGAAGTCGACTGCTCCGCTCCACAACACGTACGTTGAGATTACGCGGGGAGAACTCGCCCTCTACCAGTATTCGACCGAGGGCGAAGACGAGCGTATTGAGTAGAGTAGCTACATCTCTTCACCACGAAAGGCATATGCGCGTGCGTAGTCTATCTTTGGCTGAGATGTCAGAATCAGAACCCGATTCAACCCATATCACACTCATCGGAACGTCGCTCGCAAAGGTAGGACAGGAGTTCGTCTACCAAGGCGAAACAGAAGCATGTGAAGACTGTCCGCACCGTGATACGTGCCTCAACCTCGATGAGGATGTCCGTTACCGCGTCATGGAGGTACGCGACGGCGGACAGGAACTCGACTGCGCCGTACACGAGGACGGAGTCCGCGCAGTCGACGTAGCCGAGTCACCCGTGCTCGCGCAGGTTCCCTCCAGAAAGGCTTTCGAAGGCTCGAAGGTCACGATAGAGGAGGACGCGTGCGACAAGACCGACTGTCCTGCGTACAAGTTCTGCGTACCCGACGGCTTCGACTTCGGTGAGTCGTACAGCATCAACGAGGTCGTGGGCGACAACCCTGTCGACTGCCACTACGACCTTTCGCTCAGTCTCGTCGAACTCGAAAAAGAGTAGTCTTGACGGCTACATCTCAGCTTGACGGCTACATCTCTGGACCCAACTTCGCCTCTTCCGCCTCCTTGAGTCTCCTCCTGTAGTAGTAGACTACCGCACCAGCCGCTATGACGAGAAGGACGACTGCGGTTACGAGTACCGCGGGGTATCCCTCGCGGTAGTACTCAATGGTTACGTACGTTCCGCGTTCGAGGCTGTCCCAGCGGACGACGAGAGGGTCTTCGGACACCGTCTCGTATCCGGATGGCGACAGCCGTCCCAAGAAGAAGTCGCGTGCGTCGGTTCCCTCGCGCAGATGGACGCTCACGCTCCCGTCGACGGGCGACGGATGCGTGAACTCGCCCGAACGTTTCTCTGCGACGTACGCTATCTGCCCCTCGCTCTCAGGAAGCGTCACGATAGTCCTGTCGCCCGACGTGTCGATATCCTCGTCGTCTATGCTTGTCAGTTCGCCGTCGGTGTCCCTGAACTCGACGCCCGCGACCTGCACGGGGTTGTCGCCGCCGAACGGGTCGCGCTGCCATATCTCGAACTCGTTGCCTTCGAAGCCGTCGACCGTCACGACGGCGGTGAACGTGTTGTCTTCGAAGTAGTACGTCACCGTCTCGTTCGTGTCCCACAGGTCGCCGTGGTCGACCTCGTCGTCCTGCGGTAGCGGTGAGAGACATCCCGCGAGGACAGCGACGCCGACCAGCGCGAGAACGAGTATCAGACGACCACGCATTTCATCTCGCCCTCCAAGAAACGCCCTATGCTCGCCAGAAGACCGGGCGGGTCGGTTCCGGGTGCACAGACGACGCTCTGCTCCAGAAGACCGAGACGTTCGACGGTCACGATGTCGTTGGCGTGCCCCGCGCGGTTGACGGTCGCACGTACCTCGGCGCGCGTGCACGAGTTGACGTTCACACGTCCCGTCTCGTCCTTGCGCCAAGACCAGAGTTCGTCGACCTGCGCGTCCGAAAGACGCGGCGTCTCGCCCGCGACGACCTCCAGCGGTGTATGCTGCACAAGCCCGTATCTGTCGCGTATCGCCGAAGCGTCGCCCTTTCCGAGTTCCTCAAGCTCCGACGGCGGCACGACCATATCGACACCTATGTCGACGACGAAGCCTTCGTCGCCCCAGCCTTCGAACGTACCGAGGTACGTCTCGCCGTCCTCGGGTTCCGTCGTGTACTCGCCGAACTCCTCGACAAGGAGCGCGAGTGCCGCCTCTGCGTCGTCTCCGAATCCGCTTACTTCCAGACGGTCGTCGTCACGTAGCTCAACCTCGTGTTCGAAGTCGAGTTCCGCTACACGGTCGGCGACTACGCTACGCGCCGAGTCGAGGGCGCGCTGGCGTGCGTCTCCTGCGACGTATATCTTCGCGTTGAGGACTCGCCTCATCAGACCTTCTCCAGTTCGTTCACTAGTTCCTCGTGGCGTGTCTCCATCGCCTCGACGAGGTCGTCGTTCGACATGGGTTCTAAGGGTGAGCCGCACTCGGGACAGTTGAACGAGAGGTCCATCGCCTCGTCGAACTCGAAACGTATGCCGTCTATGTCGCAGATGTAGAACTCGTTGTCCCTTTCGTACTCTATCCTTTTCTCCAGCGCGTCCCTGAGCTTCCCCATCTCCTTGTTGAGCTTCTCGGGTATGTTGTCGTACTCAAAGCTCCAGAGATAGGTGTACCAGCCGCTTTCCTCGTCACGGTCTCTGCGGTACGACGCTAAGTCGTTCTCGTAGAGTATGAAGAGCGTCCTACGTACTATCTTCGGGTCTAAGTCGAGCTTCTCCGCGAGGTCCTCGTCGACTATCTCGTCGTCGACGGGGTTCATAGCGACGGGCATGCCTTCGGCACCTACTATCTCGGCGAGGTACGCCTGTACGACTTCGTCGCTCAGAAGCTCTTCAAACTCAGTCATTACGTCGGGTTACGGGTATGGTGCGCATAAAATCTTCGACCTGAACGCAAAGCTTTTACTCCGACAGAACGATTTTCCCGACAAGATGAACTGTAGAGTAGTAGTCGAAGCCGCGGTACCGGTATACGATGTCGAGACAGAGGACGAGGCGATTAGGATAGCGATAAGCAAGATAGGGGAGATGCTGAACCCCGACCTCAACTATGTCGAGATAAACACGGGGACACGTACCTCGCCGAGCGGTGAGGAGCTTGAACCGGCGTTCATCGCTGCCGACGAGGGACTTGTCGCGCTCGAACTGGAGATGAAGGTCTTCAACATCGAGAGCGAGGAGCACGCGACACGTGTCGCGCGCAAGGAGATAGGTCAACGCCTGTCCGACATACCCCTCTCGGTCATAGAGGTCGAGGAGATAGAGGGTGAACCCGAAGAGTCTGAAGGGGAGTTCGAAGACCTCGAAGACGAGTTCGACGAGGACCTCGACGAAGAGGAACTCGAAGAGATAGGCGCGGAGATAGAAGACCTTGACGACGACGAGGATCTCCCCGAGCTAGACGACATACTGTAGCTCGGTGTCAGGTAACGTATCCGAAGAACCGTACTGAATGGAGGTGGAGAACCGCGACTGGGGGCGCGCGCATCCGGTCGACTACGTCCCTGTCGTCGGCTTTATCTACCGTGCTTACTGGTGCGCCATAGCGAGACGTGGACTCCGTGCCGAACGTACCGAGTCTTGGAGGCGCGCGGTCTGGAGTGAGTACGGTCGTCTCTTCGTCGCGCTCTTCTTCACGGTCGCACTCTTCGTCTTCGTTGTTCTCGGAGGGACGGAGGAGACGGCGCGCGCGCTCGTCCCCGCGCTGACGTTCGCGCTTGTCGGCGTCTTCGTCCACCGCGTCCTCTCGGTCGCAGGCGTCTTCTGAGTCGGACGCGGTTCCGGAAAGAAAACTGTTTTTACCCGCCACACCCGACTCAACCGTATGAAGGTAGGCGTACTCGGAGCGACAGGAAACGTGGGACAGCGGTTTGTACAGCTACTCGACGACCATCCTTGGTTCGAGGTAGGCGCGCTCACGGCGAGCGCGAACAGCGCGGGAGAGACGTACGCGGACGCCGCGGCGTGGGCACTCCCCGACGAGATGCCCGAGAGCGTCGCCGACACGACGGTGCGCGAAACCGCGCCTTCTTCGGTAAGCGACGACGTCGAACTCGTCTTCAGCGCGCTTCCTTCGAGCGTAGCGAAGGAAGTGGAGCCAGCCTTCGCCGAAGAAGGATACATCGTCGCGTCGAACGCCGGATGGGCACGTATGGAAGACGACGTGCCTCTTGTCATCCCCGAAATCAACCCCGACCACCTTGGTCTCTTGGAGGTGCAGCGCGACGACCGAGGCTGGGACGGCGGTATCATAAAGAACCCCAACTGCTCGGCGATAACGATGACGCCGACTCTCGCCGCACTCCATCCGCTCGGTCTGAACGAGGTCACGGTCGCCACCCTGCAGGCGGTGAGTGGCGCGGGCTACATGGGCGTCACGAGCATGGAGATACTCGACAACGTCCTGCCGTACATCGGGAGCGAGGAGTGGAAGATGGAGAACGAACCACGGAAGATACTCGGTGAGTTCGACGGTGCGCGTGTCGACGAGGCTGAAATCAACATCTCGGCGTCTTGCAACCGCGTCCCGACTGTCGACGGACATCTCGAAAACGTCTGGTGCGGATTCGACGACGACGTGAGCGCGGACGACGCGAAGGAAGCTATGCGCGGCTTCACGACGCTTGACCTGCCGACGGCACCCGACCAGACCATCGTCGTCCGTGAGGAGAACGACCGTCCACAGCCGCGTCTTGACAGGAACGCTGGCGGCGGCATGTCGATAGTGGCGGGACGCGTCCGCGACGACGGTGACTCGCGTCTCAAGTACTCGTGTCTCTCGCACAACACCGTCCGTGGAGCGGCGGGCGCGAGCGTCCTTAACGCCGAACTCGTAGCAGAGAGATACCTGTAGCCGTAGGCGTGGCTCGGGTAGAGATTCTTATCCTCCTCATTATCAGTCTTGAAAATAGCATGACCGCAAAAACCTACATATAACTCTTTCGGTGAAATAGCCGTTAACTTAATTACGGACGAAAAGAAACCACCAAACGGAGGTAAGAAACATGGTAAGAGAAGACGGTAAGAGGAACTTCGCGCTGAGGGAGTCCGGAGAAGAAACAAGTGTTTTCAGCGGCAACACGCCGCGTCAGGCGGCGTTGAAGGCGGCAAGGCGTCTTGAACCTGAGTCGAGCGAGAGCGCGGCTAAGGACAACGCCGAGGAGATTCGCCTACGTGAGAAGGGGACGGACAAGGTGCACAAGTACGAGGCGTGGTCTTGGGAGGACGAAGCCCCCGAAGACTCGCCCGACTGGATGCCCGACGAGATAACCGAGGCTAACGTATCGAAGAAGGGCATCGAGCACCTCGACGACTGAGCAGGTAAATCTCAGAGCTTCGTTTCTGCTGGAACGTATCGGCGGGTAGCCGTGTCTTTCAGTCCCACGCATATACGCGTCGTCCGTCGAAAGAGGAAAGACGGCTGACCACCTCTTTCCTGTATGAGGATAATTCTCGACTACGGCGGAACCGTCGTCGAACCCGTTGACGACAGCGACTACTCGGCGGCTCTCGGCGAGGGTGCTGTCAAGCATCCGGCTTACGTCGCTTACAGGGCTTTCGAGTCGGGCATAATAGAGACGGAGGACGAGTTCGTCCGTGCCCTCTCCGCGCTCTCGGGCGAGACTGAGGAAGACTGCAGGACGTATCTGGAGGAACGCAAGAACGCCGTCGTCCTTCCCGAGAAAAACAAGGATGCTCTGCGGAGGCTCGCAGACGAACACTCTCTTGTGCTTTTCACCGACCAGGTGCGTGTCTGGATAGACGAGGCACTCGAACGTTTCGGGGTCGCTTCGCTGTTCGACGACATCGTGGTTTCGAGCGACCTAGGGCTGACGAAGCCGCATCCCGAAGGATATGCTGTTGTCTCCGAAGGCTACGAACCCGACGAGATGATGATGGTGAGCGACGAACTCAACGACGACCTCGTTATGGCGGACTGCTTCGGCATGGAGACGGTCTGGATAGAGAACGGCTACGAGTCTGTCTACTTCGAGCCGGATTATGTCGTCAACGACCTGACGGAGGTGCCCGACCTGCTATGAGCCGAGGTATCTGGACGCACGAGGGGATGCCCGACGTGAAACCCGTCACGATGGACGAGGGCGGAACGCCTCTCGTGCCCGCGCCGCGTCTCGCCGACGAGTACGGCGTCGAGAGCCTTCTGTTCAAGGACGAGTCACGTAACCCGACGGGGAGTGTTGAAGACCGTGGCGCGTCAGTCGGCGTCTCAGCGGCGGTTGAGGAGGGCGCGGAACGCGTCACTCTGTACGCGCCGGGTAACGCCGCGGTCTCCGTCGCCGCGTACGCTTCGCGCGCAGGCATCGAGTCGCACGCCTTCGTGCCTTCGCGCGCCCGTTTCGACGTGAAGGCGTCCGTCAACGTCCACGGCGGCGATATGAAGGTCGTCCGCGGAAACCTGAACGATGCACGCGAGGCGGCGCGCGAAGCCCAGGACGACGGTTTCTCGCTGTCTCCCGGCGAAACATCCTACCGTCGAGTGGGGGCGCGGACGGTCGGCGACGAGATAGCCGAGGCGGTGGACGCGGACGGGGACTTAGACGTGGACGCAGTCGTATGTCCGGTCGGAAGCGGAACCACCTACCTCGGCTTGAGCGACGCTCTCCCCGACAGCGTCGACCTGCACGCCGCACAGCCGGAGGGTTGCGCGACGCTTGTCGAAGATGTGGAGACGCCCGACACCGTCGTCGGCGAACTCGAAGACCCTTCGCCGCCCGACCTCGACGTTCTGCGCGAGACGGTCGACGAAAACGGACGCGCCGTCGCTGTCACGGACGGCGAAGCACTCGACGCGTGTCTCGCCGCGGCGCGCGAAGGAGTTTCGCTCGCACCGTCGGGTGGTGTGGCACTCGCCGCGGTCGAGGAACTCGATGTCTCGGACGCCGACACGGTTGTCGTCCTCAACCCCTCGTCGGCGCGTCTCTTCGCGGACGCACTCAGGAACCGTATGGTCTACCACGGTGAGTAGGCGAACAGAATGGCTTTGACCGACAATATTAAAACGAGTCCGACCGTTAGCCGTCGTATGGGAAAAGTGCTCGGCATGAACCTTACCGACATGAGGGTCATGGGTGACGACGGAACCGAACTTGGAGAGCTTCACAACATAACCTGCAACTTGGAGACCGGAAAGCTCGGCGACTTAGTCGTTGAGCCGACGGAGAAGGCACGTGATAGGTACGAGGTGCGTAACGACGGCTACGTCTACATACCGACACAGCGTCTCTCGGCGGTCAAGGACTACATCGTCGTGAAGAGGTAGAGATAGAGCAGAGGTAACCGGAGCAGGAGACGCATAGCTTGATAGTCTTAGACTCCTCGTTCTTCATCGAACACCGTTCACTGCCGTCGGACGAGCGCGCGGTCACGCTTCCCGAGGTACGCGACGAACTCGAAGACACGTCGCGTTTCCGTTTCGACGCCGCGACAGGGAAGGGTATGCGTCTCAAAACGCCGTCCGACGAAGCCGTGCGTGCGGTAAGAAACACAGCGGAGGAGACGGGTGACGCCTCCGTCCTGAGCGAGACGGACGTGCGTCTCGTGGCTCTCGCACACGACGAGGGCGCGACGCTTGTGACCGACGACTACGCGATGCAGAACGTCGCTTCACGTCTCGGCGTCGAGACACGCGGCGCGGGAAAAGAGCATATAAAGGAGGAACGCGACTGGCGTTACCAGTGCGTCGGATGCGGACGCGTCTACGACGGAAACAGAAGATGCGACGTATGCGGAAGCGAGACGACGCGTAAGAACCCCTCATAGACGTTTAGACAAGTTCGGACGCGACACGCAACGCCTCCTCGGGTTCAGGTCCGAGCGGCGAACCCACGACGACGGTGTCGACGCCCGTGTCGTAGAGTGCGTCGACGCGTTCGGCGCATTCGTCGGGCGTTCCGCAGACGGAGAAGGCGTCGAGCATCGCGTCGCTGACCTTTGCGAACGCCTCGGAGAACTCTCCGCGTTCGATATGCGCACCGATTTCATCTGCGAGTTCGGCGTCTATTCCGTGTCTTTCGAGAACGGGCGGCGGCGACGCTGATGCGACGAAAGCGACGGGCTGACGCGCAACCTCGCGCGCCTTCTCGCGGTCGTCGCTCACGGAGAAAGACGTGTAGGCGACTATCTCTGCGTCTGTCTCGTCGTCTATCTGTTCCAACGACCAGACGAAGTCGTCGGGATGAGAGGCGTTGATAAGTACTCCGTCGCCGTGGTCGGCAGCCATACGGAGCATGTTGGGACCTTGCGCACCGACGTAGACAGGGACGACGCGCGTCTCGTAGTTGAGCTTTGCGTCCTTCACGACTCCTTCTTCGGTCACCTTCTCACCCCCAAGGAGCGCGCGTGTCAGCTTGACGGCGTCTAAGACCTCGTAGAGCGGCGACTCCCTCTCTATTTCGAGCGCGGCGAGCGTGTTAGGGTCGCCCGGACCGATTCCGAGACGCGCACGTCCGTCGCTGTGTTCGTCA
>JAQZDD010000297.1 GCA_028751055.1 Euryarchaeota archaeon Ods04
ACTTCTCGCCCGAGCGCGGAAAGGCGACCGTCGAACTACTCGAAGAGACGGGATACGAGGTCGATATCTCCCTGCCGCTCGAAAGCGGACGCGCTCCCCTCTCGCAGGGCATGGTAGAGACGGCGCGCCGACGCGCCGAGAAGGTCGCTGAAGACCTTCTTGGACATATCGACAAGGGACGCGACGTCGTCGTCGTCGAACCGAGCGACCTTGCTATGTTCCGTGACGACTACGAGAACCTTCTTTCGGAGGAGGTGTGCGAGAAGCTGTCGGACAACGTCTACGATGTCGCTGAGTACATCGTCGAAACCGAACCTGAATGGACGTTCGAAGACATGGAGGACGAAACAGCCGTCCTCTACCACTCCCACTGCCAGCAACGTTCTCTCGACCTCGAACAGCCGACGGTCGAACTCCTTGAGAAGGCTGGCTACGACGTGACGACGACCGACGCCGAGTGCTGTGGTATGGCAGGGAGCTTCGGTTACAAGTCGGAGTACTACGAGGTCAGCGTCGATGTAGGCGAACAGATGCTTGACGGCGTGAACGTCGACCTCGAAGAGACGACCGTCGTAGCGAGCGGCACTTCATGCGCTGACCAGTTCGAGTACCTCACCGACAGAGACGGTGTACGGCATCCTATCGAACTTGTCGCCGAGCGTCTGCCGACCGAGAGCTTCATGGACGCTTAGGACGCCACGGAGGTCAAAGAAGACTCTTGAGGCTCGCCAGCGAGTCGGTGAGTTCGGTCGCGCTCTCCCCGGCTTCGGCGATGGCGTTCAAGGCTTCTTCGAGTTCTTCAAGCTCTTCCTCGGCTTCGTCCACGAACTCCTCGTCGAACACCTCCGCCTTCCTGCCGATTCCGAACCACTTCTTCGCTTCTCGGAGCGCGTCCTCTGCGTCTCCTGCGTCGAGTTCCGTCTTTAGGCTGTTGAGAACGCCTATCACGTTGTCGCTCTCGGCGTCGAGTATGTCGTCGGCGTCGGGAAGTGCGTCTCGCGCTTCTTCGAGTGCTTCCTCCACGTCTTCACGCATCTCGTCCGAAGCCTCGTCGAACAGTTCATCGTCTTCTAAGGTAGACTGTGCCATGATGGCAAGAGGTATTTCTACAACTTAAATCTACGTGAAAGCAGAAGGAAAAACGTCAGAACAGCCCCAGTACAAAGCCGGAACCGACGGCGATGAGGACGACGCCTGTAATCTGAGGAAGGTAAGGCGTGTACTTCTCGACCGTCTCGGTGTAACGCTCGTATCCGGCGACGAGGAGGAGCGTCGGCAGGAGGATGGCGACGATGACTGCGAGCGAGTAGAGCACCATAAGTTCGAGGCAGAACTCGGTTCCTGCGCAGATGGCTATTATCTGTATAGGCTCCTCGTGAGCGAAGCCGAGGACGAGTGCTATCCAGCCTATGCTAAGGAGCGAGTCGTGTCTGTTGTCCAAGATAGGGTTTTGGCTGTCTGCGCCGGTGTGCTCGCTTTCGTGTCCACCCTCAGCTTGTTCGTGTTTGTGTCCGTCTATGTCGCCGTGGCTGTGCCCGTGAGAGTGTCCGTGTCCGTCTACGTCGCCATGACTGTGCCCGTGACCGTGTCCATGCCCCTCCCCACGGTACGCATGCGTCAGTTCACGAACCCCAAGAAGTATGAGAACGACGCCGGCTACGATGCCTATCCATCCGGCACCGACGAGGTCGTAACGCGCCTCGACTAAGAAGTAGACGCCGACGAGAACGAGGCTGCTGAACAGATGTCCGACTCCCAGAATCAGTCCGGCGGCGACCGCGTAACCCCAGCGGCGCGTCTGTTCGAGCGCGTACATCGCGGCTATGGGCCAGCCATGGTCTGGTAGGACGCCGTGTAGCACGCCCAAGCCGACAGCCGCGACGGCGAGACCTGCGAACTCTGCCATACGAAGTCTTTCGCCGCGGCTTGTATACGGGTTGTTATTACCTGGGCACGGATTCCGTAACAACGCTCGCGTGCCGAAGCCGTGGCACGGTTATAATTAACAATCTTCGCCAGAATATGTTAGCAGATATGACTTTTTGGACAGTACTAATAGCCTCCGCCACGAACCGCCGCATATGAGAACCAGCCTCAGCGTCCCCGAGGAGATACTCGAAGAGTTCGACGAAACTTGGGAGGCGGAGGAAATCGAATCACGGTCGCGCGCGGTGCGCAAGTCGATGTTAGAGTACATCGAGTCCCACCGTGAACTGGAGAAGGCGGAGGGACGTGTCGCGGCTTTCGTCGTCTACAGCTACTCGGGCGACGCCGCGGGGGAGACGCACGACGTACAGCACGACTTTCAGGAGATAATCGAGACGACGACGCACGTGCACGGTGGCGACGGCTGTCTCGAAAACATCGTCTGCCGGGGCGACGCCGAAC
>JAQZDD010000183.1 GCA_028751055.1 Euryarchaeota archaeon Ods04
CTGGGCACAGTAACGATAGGTAGGTCAACGGTGCCGTCCTGCAGTTGAGCCATCTGCTCTCGGGCTTCGTCTGGTGTTCCTGCGACGCCTAAGTCGGCGAGCATCTCGTCGGTCACGGCGGCGCGTGCTGATTCGCGGTCGTCGTCCTCCCACAGTTTCGAGATTTTTTCGGCTTCCTCGGGGAACTCCTGTGCGACGGCGTTTCGGTAGCCCTTGCCGCTTCCGACGTAGTACGCGACGTGTCCGCGGAGCGCGTCCCTCGCCTCCTTGGCGTCGTCGCTGACCGCCGCAGGAACGTACGGCGCGACGACTATTTCGGACGGATTTCTGCCCGCCTCGTCCGCCGCGCGCTCGATTTCGTCGAACGCCTCGTCGAGACGAGAGAAAGGCACCATGTGGGGTATCCAGCCGTCGGCGAGTCGCCCGACAACACGGCGGTTCGCCGGTCCGAGAGCGGCGTGGTAGACGGGCACGTCAGCGTCGAGCGCGTCGAAGTCCGACACCTCGAACAGTTCTCCGTCGTAGCTTACCGGCTCTTCTGCGCCCGAAAGGTACTCCTGTATGATAGCGATGGTCTCGTGGGCGCGTCTGACCGGACGACGATACTCCATCCCGTGGAGGTCGTTGACAGCCTTCGGCGTGCTGACGCCGGTTCCGAGTACCATCCTGCCGTCGGCGTACCTGTCGACGGTCGCGGCAGCCATCGCTAAGACGGCGGGCGAGCGCGAGAAGACGTTCGCTATAGCCGTTCCGAGCATGACCTCTTCGGTCTCCCGCGCGACGACGCCGAGTTGGACGAAGGCGTCGCTTCCCCAGAGTTCGGGCATCCACACCGACCCGTACCCCAGAGTTTCGGCGGTCGTCGCAATACCGACCGGATCCATCACGTCGACGGGCGGCAGAATAAGCCCCGGCTTCATACGGCTATAGAAAGGTCACCGGTCAAAAAGTGTTCTGTTGCCCCGCCGATGTGAACAAAATACGAGTATTTCCCGCGGCTACGTATACGAGCCTCAGTACGACCGCGGCATGTCGAGCGTGTGCTCCGCGATGAAGTTCTTCATCATCTCGCTGCTTCCCGGTGCGGTCTTGCTCAGGCGTGTACCTTTCCACATCTCAATTACCGTGTACTCACGCGAGAAGCCGTTTCCGCCGTGGGTCTGGAGCGCGACGTCGGTCGCTTCGTGCCCCGCCTCGCTCGCCTTGAGCTTCGCCATGTTCGAGACCTCGGCGACCTTCCTTGGGTCGTACTCCTCGTCGTGCATCCGCGCCGCCTTCCTCACGAGTTCGCGCGCCGCCTGTAGCTCGGTGTACTCCTCTGCGATAGGGTGCTGTATCGCTTGGTACGCGCCTATCGGTCCGTCGAAGACCTCGCGGTCGTTCGCGTAGTCTATCGCCTTTTCGAGGGCGTACCGTCCGATGCCGATGGTGCCCGCCGCGCCCGTGAGCCTTTCAGGGTTGACCGTGTCGAAGAGCTGGTACAGACCCATGCCCTTCGTGCCGATAATGTCCTCTTCCTGCGCGACGTATCCGTCTATCGATAGCTCGTACTGGTTCTCGGGCGTCGGTATGCCGACATCAAGTTCGCGTCTCTCGATTGCGGCGTCCTGAGGGTCAACGAGGAACAGCGTTATGCCCATCGTGCGTTTCGACGCCTCTTCCTCGGGCGTCGTGCGTGCCGCAAGGAGCATCTGGTCCGCCCTGTCGACGCCGCTTATCCACTGCTTCGCGCCGTCAATGACGAACGTACCGTCGTCCTGCTCCTCGGCGAACGTCTCCATCTCGGGCGCGTTGTGCCCCGCGTTCGGCTCCGTGAGTGCCATCGCCCAGTTGAGGTCGCCGTTCACGAGTCCGGGGAGATACTTCTCCTTCTGCTCCTCAGTTCCGTTGGCTTCGAGCGTAACCGTACCGAAGACTATGTTCACGACGAACAGCATTCCGACGCCGAGACAGCCGTTAGCGGAGAACTCCTCGGTTATCATCACGAACTCTTCGAGACCCATGCCCTCGCCGCCGTACTCCTCCGAGACCATCGTGCCGAGAAGTCCCGCGTCTGCGCAGTCCTGCCAGAACTCGTGCGGGAAGTTGTCGCCGTCTATCTCGCGCCAGTACGCGTCGTCGTAGTCCGACGCTATGTCCTCTACCGTCTCGCGGATCATTCTGTGTTCGTCCGATTCCACGAAGTTAAAATCCATAACAATAGAATGTGAACGCTCGGTATTAGGGTTTTTGGTTCGAAAGGTTATAGGAGTGAAATATATCAACCTGACGCGCGTTTATTCGCGTTGATTCGGCGAGAGAAACGTCGAACAAGATATATGTGGTCGGCAGGTCAAGGTTTGGGCAAGAGATAGACGATGAATCCCGACGACTTCACCTTCGCTGACCTGTTCGCCGGAATCGGAGGCATCCGTTTAGCTTTTGAACGTCAGGGAGGCGACTGCGTCTTTTCGTCTGAGATAGACGAGAAAGCGCGCGAGACGTACGAGGCTAACTTCGGCGAGATGCCCGCGGGCGATATAACTGAGATACACGCTGACGAAATCCCTAAACACGACGTTCTTCTCGCCGGTTTTCCGTGTCCATCCTTCAGCATCATGGGCGACAAGGACGGTATGGACGACGAACGCGGCGCGCTCTTCTTTGAGATAGAGAGAATACTGAATGAGAAGAAGCCGCACGCCTTCCTGCTCGAAAACGTCAAGCATCTGACAGGAGTAGGCGGCGGCGACGTCTTCGAATTCATACTCGAAAGGCTGGAGGAAGCGGGCGACGGCTACCACATCCACTGGGAGGTTCTCAACGCTCTCGACTTCGGTCTGCCGCAGAAACGCGAGAGGACGATAATCGTCGGCTTCAAGAAGAACTACGACTTCACGATGCCAACACGGAACGGCGAGACGTACGACCTGAACGACGTTCTGGAACCCGACGAAGAGGTAAGCGACGAATACGAGGCGACGGAGTACATCAAGAAGAAGCGTGACGAGGCGGTCAACGAGGAGAACGTCTTCTACCCTTCCGTATGGCATGAGAACCGCGCCGGTAACATCTCCGTCCTGCCTTACTCGTGCGCCCTGCGTGCCAACGCGTCGCACAACTATCTCCTCGTCAACGGCGAACGTCACCTGACACCGCGCGAGATGCTGAGGCTACAGGGCTTCCCCGAGGAGTTTGAGGTCAAGGGCGCGTACACACGTATCAGGGAGCAGGTCGGTAACTCGGTGCCGGTACCTATGATAGAAGCGGTGGCGAAGGAGATGATAGATGCGGTTAGACGCGACAACGTACAGCCGGTCTACGAACAGACAAAGCTGACAGACTAGCCACGAATGACAGAGATGAACCCTGCTGAAGCGAAGGACGAGATAGACACAATGATAGACAACGCGAGGTTCAGATGTTTCCGACCTATCCGTGTAGCAGAGATACTTTACCACTC